>JBKOZJ010000126.1:0-9924 GCA_046725875.1 Actinomycetota bacterium | reverse complement strand
ATCGGGTCTTTGAATTTGAACGTGTGCATCCTCAGAACGCAGCCGTCGGGGACGCATCGGACGGCTCACGGGTCACAGCCGTGACCGCGTATTTGCACCCAACAGGGTGCCGCAGCGCGCCGTTGTCGCCGTAGACCTCGCGCTTCCGCCAGCGATGAGAGATGCCGGCGGGCGTGCTCGCGCCGCCGGAGTCGGCGCGGCCCGGCAGCGGGTGGTGCCGGGGAGGACGGTCGCACCCAGGCCACCGGGATCCACCCCGATGCCGCTCGAGGCGCCGGTGACGACGATGATCTGCCTCATCATCGGTCCTTCGTGCTGTCTTTAGCTGATTCCGCCCGTTGACGCGGATGGTCCTGCCGTTGATCCAGTGCCCTTCGGGGGTGGCGAGGAAGGCGACGGCCGGGGCCGTGGGCGCCGTCCCCCGCCCCTGGGACGAAGGTGCCGTCGCTTGACGCCCTCGCCGCCGCCGGCGTCGAGGCACGCAACACCTACGTCGACAAAGGCCTCCGGCACCCTGGAGCAGCGGCCGCAGCTCGACGCGGCGCTCAGCCACCTACGCGCCGGCGACGTCCTCGTGGTCACCAAGCTGGACATGATGGACCGCTCGGTTAAGCACCTCTGCTCGATCACTGAACAGCTCCGCGAGTCGGGCGCGCACCTCAAGGTACTCGACCTGGGCATCGACACCACGACGCCGGTGGGCCGGCTGGTGTACCACGTCCTGGCCGCGGTCGCGGAGTTCGAGCACGACCTGATCGTCGAGCGCACCCAGTCGGCCTCGCCTCGGCCCGCGCCCGCGGACGGAACGGCGGCCGACGGCCGAAGATGACCCCCGCGAAGATCATGCAGGCGCGGGCCATGTTCGCAGAGACGGGCGAGGACGGAAAACCGCAGTACACCGGCGCCCAGATCGCGGACGTGCTCAGCGTGTCGCGGCCCGCCCTGTACCCGCACCTCGGCCCGGCGGGGCGGGCGACCGCAGGAGCGCGCCGGAGACGGTCCTCGACTACATCCAAGCGTTGATCTGGCCGGCACTCGTCGCGGTTGGGGTCTGGGTGTTCCAGTCGCAGCTGAAGGCCGTAAGCGAGAGGATTAAGAGCGTTGAAGGCCTCTCACGACGAACGAGCAGGTGAGGGACCGCGCGCGCGGCGCCTTGCGCCGCCTCAACGCTGGTCTTGACCAGCGCGCCGAGCAGAACGATTACCAGGAACTGGTACGAGAGCTTTGCGATCTCCTCGTATACCTGCGCACGACCATCGGAGGTGAGCTGAGCAAACGTCAAGCCCCCAAGGGCGACGACGAGGAGGACTGTACCTGTCACCGCGGCTACGGTTCGCCCCACGGCTACGGTTCGCCATCGCACCGACATACCGTCGTCCAATCCATCCTCGACCAACGCCTCGCTATTCGCCGTTCGTCCTGTTGTAAATATTGCCCACAGATCAGGATCAGTGCTCCTGCATCTGCTGCGGTTGTTAGGATGCCGAGGCCTCAGCCGGAATGCCCGGTGCGATCATCGTGGCTAGTCAGTAGCGTTCCGCACCCGCAGGCGCGGCGATCTACGAGTTGGCGGGATTGGGGGCGGAGACGCGCCGCCGTTCGCCACCGCCGCCGGCAGGCCGCTCGATGTTCTACCTGCGTGAACCGCGAATGAGCGCCGAAGGCCGGGCCACCGAGATCGCCGTACAACTCGAGCGTCAGCAGCACCTCCTGGCCCGCTGCATTAGCCGACTGGCCGACGCCACCGGCCAGTCCGCGGAAACCGTCGAGTCCGACCTTCGGCTCGGACGAGTGCTAACCGCGGAAGCGGCGGTCGACTACGGCCTGGTCCACGAAATCCTGGTCAGGGATACCAACAAGGCCTAGCTGTACGGCGCCCTTGATGGGCGGCCCGGCCCGATCGTCGCGGGGTGTTCCCAGGAAACCCTCAGCTGACTCCAACGCTGCCTTCAGCCCCACGGTCCAGCGTGGGTTCAAAGAAGCACCGCGCTGACCATCGGAGGCGGCCATGCCTACGTCCACCCACCGCCCTGTACCCACCGGTGCCATCGGGCACGGGCGCTGGTTGCCGGTGCCGGCGTCGGCCTGTCACGCCCGGACCTGGGCCCGAGCGCCACCGGCATCGTGGCGCACTGGCGGTCGGCGGGCGGCCAGGCGGTGCACTGTCTGTCTGAGCGGGATCACCCTCACCCCGGGAAGGGGAGCGCGCGGAGCGCCTCTGGGATTCGGCAGGAGACAGCGGGAATCGCCGGCGTCCGTCGGACCGGGGCACCAGGGCGACGCGCGGAGACGGGATGCAAAGCGAGGAGACGACCCATGGATGAGATACCGACCCTGGTAGAGGTCCCGGCCAGGCGCGTACCTGAGGGTCCGGGAAACAGGCGGCAGCAGACCACCGACACTCTCGCCCGCTCTGCCGAGCGCCGAACGCACGGCTGGCTGACAACGGTCCTACGACCGGCGGGAATGCTGGATCAGCCGGCGCTCCGCCGGCTCCGCCAGGCGCTCGATTGGCTGGCCGTCAGTAGCGACATGATCGTTATCGACCTGACCGCTACACACGTGTCCGCGCCGCGCGCCCTGGCGAGGAGCCTGCGAACCCCCGCACGGCAGCTTCAGCAGCCGGGCAGGTGCCTGCTACTCATCGGCGCGCCCGCCGAGCTGGCGGGCGAGCTGGACCGCGCGGCCGTCCAGGTCGCCACGCTTGCCGCCGAGGCGCTGCCCGCCCTGGCAGGGTGAGCCCCGCCGCAATCCGCCTGGCGCCAAAACTCTCAGCAATCTCCCAGCAAGTTCCCAGCTCAGCCTCGGGTACAGCGGCTAAACCCGGACGTGAGGGCCGACGGGCGTCGCGGCGGTGGCCTTGTAAGCAGGAGGGATGAGATGACCGATTTGGCATCGGTGGGAGAAGGAGCCGTAAGAGAGCCGTCCACCGGCACTCGGGAGCGGCGGCAGCCGGAGGCCACGCTGCTCGTGGTGGAGGACGACCCGAACATTCTGGAGCTGCTCTCGGCGAGCCTGCGCCTGGCGGGCTTCGAGGTCGCCACGGCAGCCGATGGCTTCCAAGCGCTCGGCGCCGCGCGGCGTCACCGCCCCGACCTGATCGTGCTGGACGTGATGTTGCCGGACCTGGATGGCTTCGAAGTCGCCCGCCGGTTGCGCTCCGGCGAAGGGCGCACGCCGGTGCTGTTCTTGACGGCCCGGGATGCCACCGAGGACAAGGTGCAGGGGCTGACGATCGGTGGGGACGACTACGTCACCAAACCGTTCAGCCTGGAGGAGGTCATCGCTCGGATCCGGGCAGTGCTGCGCCGGGTTCAGGCCGGTCCGGCACAGCCGCCAAGCCGGCTTTGCGTGGCGGATCTGGAGCTGGACGACGAGAGCCACGAGGTGTGGCGGGGCGGCAGCACGGTGCAGCTGTCGCCGACCGAGTTCAGGCTGTTGCGCTACCTGATGGACAACGCCGGCCGCGTGTTGTCCAAGGGACAGATCCTGGATCACGTTTGGAACTACGACTTCGGCGGCGAGGGCGGCATCGTCGAGTCGTATGTGTCGTATTTGCGGCGCAAGGTCGATAGGGCGGAGCCGCGGCTGATCTATACCATTCGCGGGGTCGGCTACGTCCTCCGCGCGCCCAACCGGTAGGGGGATGGCCGTGGTTCGGTCGGGCTTGGTCAGTGCACTGGTGCGTAAGCCGCTGCGAGGGTGGCGGCGGCTGCTGGCCCGCACGCCCCTGCGGGTGCAGCTCACCATGGCAGTGCTGGTACTGGTGGCCGTCTCGCTGATACTGATCAGCGTGGCCAGCATTGCGGTGCTTCGCGGCTCGCTGGTCGGCAGGCTGGACGACCAGCTCGCGAGCCTGGCCCGAAATAGCGCCAGCGCCGCCGCCGATGGCCAGCCGGACCAATCATCCGATCAGGGGCGGGAGGCTCGCGCCACGACACCCAGCATCTACCTGGTGGCGATCCTCGACCGTAGCGGCGTGGTCACGAACTGGGACACGACCGGGCTGCCGACCGGCCAGTCTCCGCCGCGCCTACCCACGCACGCGACGCTCCGGGCGCATGCCGGCGGGCCCTTCACAGCTCCGGCAACTGGCGAGGGCGGCCAGTGGCGAGTGCTGGTCGAGCCGCTCGAGGATGGCTCCGGGCGCCTGGTGGTGGCCGCCGCAAGCCTGGAGGAGATCAATGCGACGATCGCCCGCCTGCAGTGGATCGACCTCGCCGTTAGCCTGGCCGTCCTGTTGGTGCTGGCCGGAGTTGGGGTGACCGTCGTCCGCGCCAGCCTGCGGCCGCTGGTCGAAATCGAGCAGACCGCGGGGGCGATCGCGGCCGGCCAACTGTCGCGCCGGATCCCCGACCTCGACCCGCGCACCGAGGTCGGCCGACTCGCCCGCGCGCTCAACAGCATGCTGACCCAGATCGAGGCCGCGTTCGTGGCCCGCGCCGCTTCCGAGGCGGCCGCGCGCCGATCCGAGGAGCGCATGCGCCGCTTCATAACCGACGCCAGCCACGAGCTGCGCACCCCGCTGACCACCATCCGCGGCTTCGCCGAGCTGTATCGGCAGGCCGGAACCAGCGACTCCGTCGAGCCGGACCGGCTGATGCGCCGGATCGAGGACCAGGCGGCCAACATGGGCCTCCTCGTGGATGATCTGCTGCTGCTGGCCCGCCTGGACCAGCAGCGCCCGCTCGAGCGCCGCCCGGTCGACCTGTTGGCCCTCGCCGCCGAGGCCGTAACCGACGCCCGCGCGCGCGCTCCCGATCGACGCATCCAGCTGCTCACCGAGGGCGACAGCGGGCCGCTTGTCGTGCTGGGCGATGAACCGCGGCTCCGCCAGGTCCTGGCCAACCTGATGAGCAATGCGCTGACCCACACGCCGGCCGGGACGGCCGTCGAAGTGCTGGCCCGGACCCGCCTCGCGGACGGCGGTCTCAATACTGTCGTCGAGGTTACCGACCATGGTCCCGGCCTCAGTGGGGAGCAAGCCGATCGGGTGTTCGAGCGCTTCTACCGGGCGGACCCGGCCCGCTCCCGCTCCCGCGGGGGCTCCGGGCTTGGCCTCGCGATCGTGGCCGCGCTGGTGGCTGCCCACGGTGGCACGGTTGAGGTAGACGCGAACCCTGGACGCGGCACAACCTTCCGGGTTTTGCTCCCGCTGGCCCCCGACGCTCCTGGACTCGAGCCGGTGCCGGCGCCGGCGGTGGGCTGACCCGCCGCGGCCCTTGACCGCCGAAAGTGTGGGGAGTAAACAATACTTACTCAAGCTCACTGGACCGGCCACCGACCAGGGAGAGCCCATGTCCCCTCTCGTCCGTCGCAGAGCCCCCTCGCGCATGGCGTTGATCGCCCTCCTGGCGCTTGCCGGCTCAGCATTGATCTCATTAGAGCCCACGGCCGGCGCACCGGCCCCGGCCAGCGCGTTTGTCCGGGTGAACCAAGTCGGGTACCCGTCAGCTGCTTCCAAACGCGCCTATCTGATGTCGAGCGTTCCCCAGACCGGCGCAGCGTTCACCGTGACGGACCAGGCCGGAACGACCGTCTTCTCGGGGCAGGTCGGGGCGAATCTGGGCAAGTGGAGCAACAGCTTTCCGAACGTGTACGCGCTCGACTTCGACTCGTTCACCACAGCCGGTACGTACACGATCTCGGTATCCGGGCCGGTGCCGGCATCGTCCCCGACGTTCCGGATCGACACCGGCGCCGGCCTCTACTCCGAGGCGCTCGCCAATGCACTGTCCTTCTACCAGACCGAGCGAGACGGTCCGGACTACCTCCCGTCCGCCCTGCGAACCGCGCCGGCACATCTCAACGACCAGAACGCGATGACGTACGAAACGCCACACGTGAACAGCAGTGGGCGCTTCTCGGGCGATCTGACGCCGCTCGGGGCGCGCATCGATGCTTCTGGGGGTTGGTGGGACGCAGGCGACTACATCAAAGGTGCGCAAACGCTCGGCTATACCACGGCGATGCTGGCTACGGGGGTTCGTGACTTCCCCGCTCAAATGGGAGCCGGATCGGCGACATCCGACTTCACCGCGGAGGCGAAGTTCGGAACCGACTGGCTGCTGCGGATGTGGGACGACACCGCGCAGACCTTCTACTACCAGGTGGGGATCGGAACCGGGAACGCCAAGACGGTGGGCGACCACGACATCTGGCGGCTTCCCCAGGAGGACGACACTTTCGGCGGCACCGATGCCCGCTACCGCTACATCAGGAACCGCCCGGTCTTTCGGGCCGGTCCGCCCGGCTCTTTGATCAGTCCGAACCTAGCGGGCCGCTCGGCTGCCGTGTTCGGCCTGTGCTTCCAACTCTTCAAGGCCAGCGACCCGGCCTTCGCCAACAGGTGCTTGCTCGCCGGCCAACACATCTTTGATCTCGCCGACACCGCGCCATCCGGCAACCTGACCACTTATATCCCGTTCAGCTTCTACCCGGAAACGGAATGGCGGAGCGACCTCGAGCTCGGCGCCGTGGAACTCTACAACGCCGTCGCGGGCGGTGGACTGCCACCCGGGCTGCCACATGCCGATCCGCTCTTCTACCTGCAGCAGGCGGCCCACTGGGCGAGCGAATACATCGCGAGTGCGGAAGCCGGAGAAGACACTCTGAACCTCTATGACGTGAGTGGACTCGCTCACTACGAGCTGCATCGGGCCATCGGCCAGGCCGGGAACCCCCCCGGGTTGGCGGTTACCCAGGACGCATTGCTCGCCGACATGCGTAAGGCGCTCGACGGTGCGCTGGCGCAAGCAGCCAGCGATCCGTTCGGCTTCGGCTTCCCCTGGGCTACCTGGGACACGACGTCGCATGGGACGGGGCTTTCAGTCATGGCCAGCGAATACAAGGAGCTCACCGGGAGCGACACCTATGCGGGTTCCAGCACGAGATGGCTGAACAACGTCCTCGGTGCAAATGCCTGGGGCTCGTCTTTCATCATCGGGAACGGCAGCACATTCCCGCACTGTCCACACCACCAGGTGGCGAACATAGTCGGGTCGCTGGACGGCAGCCCGCCGGTGCTGAAGGGCGCGGCGGTCGAGGGGCCAAACGGCACCGTATACCGGGGATTCCAGACCGGAATGCGGAACTGCCCGCCAGATGACAGCGATCCGTTCGCACAGTTCAACACCAGCGCGGAGTTCAAGGACGACATCGAATCGTTCTCGACGGTCGAGCCTGCCGTGGACCTGACGGCTACGAGCCCGTTGGCGTTCGCTCGGCAGGCGGCCGGACTGTACTGAAGAGCCGGGTGCAAACCGAAGGAGGCCCCATGGCGAGGCTCGCCCTGATGCAGCTACGACCCCGACCTCATCACAGAGTCGCGCTGGCCATCGCGGCGATCGGCGCCCTTGCCGCGTCGGTATTCGCTCAGGCCCTCAGCGCCTCGCCCGCGGACGCGGCAGCGGGGCGAACGGTGGTCACCATCCAGTTCGACGATGGGACCATCGATCAGCTGGCCGCGCTCCCGATTCTCCAGGAGCACGGGATGACAGCGACCTTCTTCGTCAACACCGGGCCCATCATCGCCGCCGACCCGGACCATATGTCATGGGCGGATCTGCATACGTTGTTCAATGCGGGCAATGAGATCGCCGGACACACCGTGAACCACGTCGGGCTGAAGTCCCTGCCGCCGGCCGAAGCCCGCCAGGAGGTTTGCACGGATCGGAACAACCTGCTGGCCGAGGGATTCCCGGCGACCTCGTTCGCCTATCCATTCGGGACGTTCGACAGCGGGACCGAGCTCGTCGTTCGCGACTGCGGCTACAACAGCGGCCGCGGCGTCTCGGGCATCTCGCTGAAAGGGCCGTACGGCGAAACGATCCCGCCGCTCGACCCCTACGCGACCCGTACCCCACCGAATCCCAAGAAGTCGACCAAGCTCTCCACCATGGAGAAGTACGTCCTCAATGCGCAGGCCGACGCGGCAGTCAACGGAGACAGGTGGGTGCAGTTCGTCTTCCACCGGGTCTGCGAAAGCTGCGGCGCCTACGCCATCACGCCGACCAAGCTCGACGCGCTCCTGGACTTCCTCCAACAAGAGGTCAATGCCGGGCGGGTCGTCGTCCAGACCACCACACAGGTGATCGGCGGGCCCGTCAATCCGCCCGTGACTCCCTAACGGCGTGCTGCTTCGGTAAGGACACCCGTCGCACCTTGGACGGGCGGCTGCCGGTCGCGGCGGGATGTGAAAGAGTCGCCGCATGGTGACGGCGACGCAGCTGTTGCATCGCCTCACGTCGCTCGAGCCATATGACCCCGACCGGGAGTGGGACCCGCCGGTCGACGACCCCCGCGTGCTCCAAAACCTGCGCGCTAATGACCTTGATCGCTTGCCCTGGTTCTACAAGCAATACACCGAGCGGCTGCCGCGGGTGACGCTCCCCCGCGAGCTCCCAGCCACCATCGCGGCAGCCGTCGACGTGCTCGCCGGTACCGCCGATGTTCCGCACGCCGATCTGAGCCTGGCGCACCTGTCCCGGCTGCTGCATCTGTGCGGCGACACCTTCGCCGCCGCGCTGAACCAGGCCGCCGCCGCCCACCTGCGCGGCCCGGTGACCAAGCTCACCCCGCACGTGCTGCGGCACGCCTGCGCCTCCCGGTTGTGTGGCGAGGGCATCGGCCCGACCGCGATCCAGCAGCTGCTGGGGCACCGGTGGCTGTCCACCACGGTCCGCTATGTCCACGTCGCCAACGAGGCGATCGAAAGCGCCTACCAGCAGGCGGCCGAGCGGGCCGCCGCCCGGGTCAAGGAGCAGAGGCATGCAATGGAACCTGCGGCTGGCCGCCGCCCAGCGGGGCATCTGGCGGTCCTCCGACCTGCGGCGGCCGCTGGCCGACGCGGGCCTGGAGATCTCGGCCGGGAAGATGTCGCATCTGTGGTCGGGGCGGCCGGCATTCCTGACCACAATGTCGGGCAGCCAGATGTTCTGCCCGGCGTAGCCCTCCACTGAGCTATGCAGGTTGATCGACACGTCCGCCTCGGTCGGCTCGATGACCTCCGTGGTCACAGTCGTGGAATTGTTCGACAGATCCGGATCCCGCTCGGTCGCGGTGATCGTGAAGGTGAGCTGGAGCGTCCCCGCGGTGGAAGGGGTCACGGTGATGAAGAAGGGGGCAGCTGCTGCGTTTGCATCCAACAGGGGGAAAGCACATGTCACGATCCCGCGCGGAACCGGTCAGCCTCGGCGGTGCGGGCGCGGTCTTGCAGGGCGCGTTCCACAGCGTGCCGGAGCGCCCGAACCGACCCTTGCCGGCCATGGTCAGGCCTTGATGGGCCCGGGGTCATCCTGGAGGTCTGGGAGCCGGGCAGGGTGATGGTGAGCGCGGCGGCGAGGCGCGGTGTGTCGACCTGCGCGGCGACGGGTTGCGCGGTCTTCGTAACTGCACTGGCTACTAGTAAGACGGGCACGGCATAACCTCGCCGAAGTCGTAACCCGCTGGTCGGTCCGGCCACCGAGCAACGCTGTTGTGACTAACCGGCCCGGGATTGGCGGTCTTCCGGACGAGGGTCTTCGGGAGATCGCTGCCCGGCGTCCAATCCGGATTGGGCACGCGGACAGACTTGCGTTGCGCGCCGCGTCGCGCCTCCAGTTCGTGGCCGAGGACGGCCGGGGACAGCCGGCGCACGGCTGCATACCATGGCTCGCCGTCGTGGCTGGGGTCCTGGCCGGTGATGAACAGCCAGGCGTGCAGCATCTCGTGGACCATGGTGTCATCGACGGCGCGGACGCCGACCGAGCGAAACAGGCGCGAGGCGACGGTGATCCGCGGACCGTGTTCCCAGTGGCCGCGGGTCCAGCCGAGGCATCTTCCATAGGCCGTGATGCCGACGACGATCGGCAGCTGCTCGGGGAGCTCGGGGTAGTGTCGCGTGCGGTATTCGTCGTAGCGGTCGTGACAGTAGGCGCCGGCTTT
>JBKOZJ010000125.1:0-7902 GCA_046725875.1 Actinomycetota bacterium | reverse complement strand
CGCGCAGTCGCATCCCAACATCTGCAGGGTGGTGCCGCTGTTTCTTAGGAAGGCGCGCTTGTGAAAGCCTTCACGAGCGCACCAGCGGTCAGTTTACGCACTACCGAACAGATCGCCCGCACAGCCCCCAGTGATGTCCCGCAAGCGTCCGGGTGGGCGTTGCCGCCCGTGATCACCTTCGATTCGAGCTTCAACGTGACAGCTGCCGGTGGTGGGGATCAGCGCGTGAGATCCCCCGCTCGGACGAGCCCGGCAAACACCACGGCCTGGGCACGGTCGCGTGGGCCGGCTTTGGCGAACAGATCGCCAATATGGGTGCGTACCGTCGCCTCGCTCAGGTGCAGCCGGGCGGCAATCTCGCTGTTGTCCGGCAGGCCTTCACCCACGATGAAAGGGTGGTCACATTATGTTACGCCGGCCCAGGTTCCTGGCCGCGGCCACACAGTCAGCCGATCATGCCGCCAGGTCGCGGGCAAGCGATCGGGCAGTGTGCCGAGACCAAGAGTCTGGGCAGTGACCGGGATCAACCAATGTGCCGAAACCGTGACCATGACGGCCGATTCGTCAAGGTCTCAGCACATTGCCCGATCGCGATTCCTCGGAAACTCGCGGTCCTCGCACACCGCCTGATCTTCTGGGCCACAGAGAGGGCCGATGCCCGCCGTAAGCAAGTGGTCTCACAGGCCCCGGCGGTGAGCGGCGTCATCGCTTGCAGGGTCGTCATACCCCGAGAGTTGTCCGGACGCCCGCCGCGTGTCGCGATGGCTGGCATCCGTTACCGCCTCCGTTGGCTGGAATCCCGGGAGTCCCGCTAGCTGGGATGCCTCCAACCGCGCATCCGCGAAGTGTTTATCGATGGCGAAGGACAGAGCGCTCCAGCAGCAGATAGAGCAGGCTGCGCGGCCTATGGCCGTGGATGGTTGACCCAGTCCCACGCGCGGTACCGAGCGCGCTTGGCGCTAGGGTCGCGACATGATCGACGGGTTGGCCGTGGCGGTCATCGTGGGGGCGCTGCTCCTCGCGATCCTGTGCGGAATCAGCGCGGCAAGGAACCGGCCGACCGACGACCCGCACTTCTACGCCAGCGTCGTCGTCGAGCTCATTCTCCTGGTTCAGGTCGCGATAGCTGCGGTGAAGCTGGCCAGGGGGGACAGCCCGGACGAGTTCGCGACCTTCCTCGCCTATCTGATCCTGGTTCCGTTCGTGCTGCCGATCGGGTTCTTGCTGTCGCTTATCGAGCGCACTCGTTGGGGCTCGGTCATCTTCGGCGTCGCCGCGCTCGCGCTCGCCATCCTGGTCGTGCGCCTCCAGGATCTCTGGAGCACCGTCGATGGCTGAGCAACAACCACCGCCAAACCACCCACCCAGCGCCGCCGAGCTGCGGCCGATCAACACCGGACCGGGCCGGCTGCTGTTGAGTGTGTACGGGCTCTTCGCGGTGGCCGCGACCTCGCGCGCGGCCGTACAGCTGGCCACGAAATTCGATGAGGCTCCGCTTGCCTATTCGCTGTCCGCCCTCGCCGGCCTGATCTACATCGTTGCAACCGTCGCGCTCGGCCGGTCCACGCCTACGTCGAGAAGGGTGGCCGTGGTGTCCTGCACCGTCGAGCTGGTTGGGGTACTTGTGGTCGGCACGCTCAGCCTGCTCGACCGCGACCTCTTCCCAGATGAGACGGTCTGGTCCGGGTATGGCTCCGGTTACGGCTTTGTGCCTCTCGTACTCCCGATCCTCGGCCTGCTGTGGCTCCGCCGGGCGGGCCGGCGAGACCGGGTCAGGTGATGTCCCGGCGGACCGTCAAGGCGTACCCGACTACCGCGAAGAGGACCGCCCACCCCACCAGAACCAGGCCACCCTGCCATTGCTCGAGCAGCGCCGACCCCGCCGTCGGCGCCACCTGGACCAGCGCGGACGCGGCAGCGTCTGGCAGGAACTTCGTCACATCCCGGATGCTCGTGATCGCGGTCAGGATCGGCCCCACAACGAGCAGGTAGACGAGCAGACCGACCACCGCGGCGATCTGATTCTTGAGCAGGGCGCCGAGACCGACGCCGAGGATGGCGTAGATCGCGACCTGGGCGCCTACGCCCCACAGCGTCTGAGGGATGCGGTTGGCGCCTAGCGAGACGTCGATTCCCTTCGCCGAGAGCCACGGCAGCGCCACGGCAAGCGTCACCGCGACCGCCGCGGCGGCGTAGGCGATCCCGACGCCGACATAGGTGAACATCTTGGCCGCCACGACGCGCCCTCGGCGCGGCGTAGCGAGGAAGGTCGGTGTCGCGGTCTGGTGGCGGAACTCGGACGTCATCGCGATGATGCCAAGGATCGCGACGATGACCGCCGCGCTGCCTGGCGATGCGAACAGGTTGCGCTGCCCGGCCGCCGTGTCCAGTCGTGGGGACTCGTTGCCTTCCTGGCCATCGAAGGCGATCGTGAGGCTCACGAACAAAGCGGTCAGCCCCACCGTGGCGATCAGCATCCACAGCCAAAGACGGGTCGTGAACAGCTTGCGGATCTCGGCCCGAGTCAGCCTGTTCACCTCGCTGCACCCCCGGTCGCCGCGACGTCCGGTTCGGCGCCCGTCCCGGTCAGCGCGAAGAAGATCTGCTCGAGGTCGCCGGCCTCGGTCTCCAGTGCGTGCAGCCGAACCCGCTCGGCGAACGCCAGCTCGCCGACCTCGCGCGCAACGAGGCCGTTGATCTGCAGCTCATACGAATCCACCGACCGGACCTCTGCCGACTTGGCGCGCAGCACCGCGGCGAACCGTTCCGCGTCCGGGCTGCGTACGATCACCGCCTGGCCGTGGCCGGCCGCGAGGTCCGCCAACGTCCCCGCACGAACCAGCCGGCCCTGGTTGATGATGACCACCCGGTTCGCGGTCTGCTGCACCTCGGACAGGACGTGGCTCGAGACGAGGATCGTCCGGCCCTGGTCGGCCATCGCCCGCAGGAAACTTCGCAACCAGGCAATGCCCGGCGGGTCGAGCCCGTTCGCCGGCTCGTCGAGGATGAGGACGTACGGGTCCCCGAGGAGGGCGGCGGCAAGTCCCAGCCGCTGCTTCATCCCGAGCGAGTAGCCCTTCACCGGCCGGTCCGCCGCACCGGTCAGGCCGACGAGATCGAGTACCTCGTCGGCCCGGCGGTCCGGGTAACCGTTGACGGTGCAGTAGACCCGTAGGTGGTTGCGACCGCTGCGGCCAGGGTGGAAGCTCGACGACTCGAGTACCGCGCCAACCGTGTCACTCGGCCGGCTCAGCTCGACGTAACGCCGACCGCCGATGGTCGCGATGCCTGCGTTCGGGGTCACCAGCCCAAGCAGCATCCGCAGCGTCGTCGTCTTGCCCGCGCCGTTCGGCCCGAGGAACCCGGTCACCGACCCGGGCTCCACGGTGAAGGAGAGGTCGTCCACGGCTCGGGTCGCGCCAAAACTCTTGCTCAAGCCGGAGATCTCGATCCGCCCAGACACGTCACCCACCAGCACGTCTCCCCGGTAGCCGTATGCGATCAACCCTACCGATCGCGAGTTAACCCGCGCCTAAGAGCCGGTCCTCACCGGATGGCCCGGTGGAGAGCGACAATGCCGCCGCTGAGATTCTGCCAGGCGACATTGGTCCATCCGGCGGCGGCGATCCTGGCCGCCAGCCCTGCCTGGTCCGGCCAGGCCCGGATCGACTCGGCGAGGTAGACGTACGCGTCCGGATTGCTCGCCACCCGTCGGGCGATCGGCGGCAGTGCCCGCATCAGGTACTCGAGGTAGATCGTGCGGAACGGCACCCAGGTCGGGTGGCTGAACTCGCACACGACGAGCCGGCCGGCGGGTCTGGTTACCCGCAGCATCTCGACGAGCGCCGCATCCGGGTCCTGCACATTACGCAGGCCGAAGGAGATCGTCACCGTGTCGAACGAGCCGGCGGCGAAGGGCAGTCGGAGCGCATCGCCAGCGGTGAAGCCCAGGTGTGGCAGCCGCCGCTTCCCGACGCTGAGCATGCCGAGCGAGAAGTCGCACGGCACCACCATCGCGCCGAGCCGGTGGAACGGCTCGGCCGACGTGCCGGTTCCTCCAGCCAGGTCGAGCACCCGCTCCCCCGGCCGGGCCCCGCTGGCCGTCACGACGGACCGGCGCCACCGCCGCGTCTGGCCGAACGAAAGAACGTCGTTGGTCCGGTCATAGCGCGGCGCCACGCCGTCGAACATCGCCGCCACCTCGTGCGGCTCCTTTTGCAGGTCGGCCCGGGTCACGCCGTAGAGCGTCGCACGGCCCGCCAGCTCGATCGAGCGCAGGTCATAAGGACGGCCGGGCGGGTCTCGTATACCCCTGGAAACCGCAGTTGATATCCGGGTCGCCGAGCGCATGGCCGTGGCTCGAGCGGCCGGGACAATCCGGCCGGGTGGTGACGAGGTTGTCCAGGGGCCACGTAGTCTGGTCGGCCGTGGGCACTGGACGGCGGCGACCGGCGACGGTTGTCCGCACGATCCCGGTGCCCGAGCCGGCCGCGCTGCTCGTGAGGCTGCCACAGAACAGCGGCCTGGCCTGGGTACGGCGGGGTGACGGCATGGTCGCCTGGGGTGAGGCCGCCCGGTTCGAGATCACCGGCCAGAAACATTGCGCGGAGGCGGCGAACTGGTGGCATGACTTCACCGAGTCCCTGACGATCGAGGATGCGGTCGAAGCGCCGGGAACCGGCGCGGTGGCATTCGGCAGCTTCGCCTTCGACGAGGAAACCGGCAGCTCGGTTCTCGTCGTACCCAAGGTTGTGCTTGGCCGGCGGGACGGCCGCGGTTGGCTCACGACCGTCACGGTCGACCGCATTGACCCGGACGATCTCCAACCGGCGGCCGCGCACGGCCCGATGGTCCGGTCGACCGGGGTCGTCCCCACCGGGCTCTCGACGCCCACCATCCCCCCGCACGCCGGCGCGATTCGCTGGTCGGAAGGATCGGTACCGGTGACCGCGTGGCGGGCCGCCGTGGCCGAGGCGGTCCGGCAGATCAACGCGGGCCGGCTCGACAAGGTTGTGCTCGCTCGCGACCTTCTCGCACTCGCCGACGACCCAGTCGACATCAGGCGGCTGCTGCTCTCGCTAGCCAACCGCTTCCCCGACTGCTGGACCTTCGCGGTCGACGGCCTGGTCGGCGCCACTCCCGAACTCCTCGTCCAGCGCACCGGACCAGACATCCGCTCCCTCGTGCTCGCCGGAACGGCCTGGCGGCACCCGGGCGCGGAGGACGAGGATCTGCTTGCCGCCGAGCTGATCGCCTCCGCCAAGGACCAGGAAGAGCATGTGTACGCGACACGCTCGGCAGCGGAGGCTCTAGCCCCCTACTGTGCCGAGCTCACCGTGCCGGTCGAGCCGACGATTCTGCGGCTGTCCAACGTCCTGCATCTGGCGAGCGAGGTCACCGGGTGGCTCGCCGGCGACGTCGATGCGCTCACCCTCGCTGGCGCCCTACACCCGACGGCCGCCGTGGCCGGGACCCCGACCGACGTGTCCTTGGACGCGATTCGGGAGCTCGAAGGCATGAACCGCGGCCGGTATGCCGGGCCGGTCGGTTGGCTCGACGCGAACGGCGACGGCGAGTGGTGCATCGCGCTGCGCTGTGCCGAGGTGGACGGCAACCGGGTGCGGCTCTTCGCCGGCTGCGGCATCGTCGCCGGCTCCGACCCGGACACCGAGGTCGCCGAAGCGCAGGCGAAGTTCGTTGCCATCCGCGACGCCCTCGAAGGCTAGTGTCCCTCTCCGCTCGGGGTGCCCGGCTAGCGGCGGCGAGCCCGGCTGATCTTGATGAAGGGTTCGCCCCGGCGGGCGTCCGAGCTGTAGAAGGCCAAAGCCACGATCAGGCCGTACAGGATGTGGATGAGCAGCTCGAACGACTGGTCTACCCCCTCGAATATCTGGAACCAGAGCGGCGCAAAGACGCGAAAGTCCAGCAGGTAGATCGCCACGCCGTAAAGAGCACCGACCAGCGCGACCGTCCCATTGGTACGGAGTCGGGAGGAGATCAGCCCGAAGGCCATTCCATAGAAGATGGAGATTGCGAAGTGGACCAAGAGGCCGATCGCGTAATCGGCCTCGCCGGTCAGCACCGCGTCGTCGCCGAGCACGATCGTCGAGATGACGAGGAAGAGCTGCCGAACCGAGCCGTTGCTGGCGGTGATGTTCCATGCCGCCACGGCCGCGAACGCCAGCCCGGCAAGAAGGCCGCCGAGGGCGCCGCGGGCCATTCGACCACTCAGCGTCGGCTCTTCGTGCACACGGATATGGGCCATCGCAAACTCCGAGCAGGTGGATCGCGGACGCGGTACGGACGTCAAGCGCCCCTTGGCAACCCCGTGGAACCCCCGTGCGGCCCGTACTCGCTGCTACCAATCGCACGGATCGTAATGCGTGCATCCGCGGCTGGACGCCGCGTTTGCCGCGATTGACAGCTTCCGCTGTGCCTAACGCCCCGCCTCGTCCTCGGATTTGTCCTCTTTGTCCGAGTCGTGTGCGGAACCCATGATCGGCGCGATCGCCGCCGCGACGGCTTGTTCAAGGTGGCGGTGAAGCGCAGTCGCCGTCGTCCGGTCGGTTCGGACATGGACGACGCGGAGGCCCTTCGCGGGCCGGAGCGCCGCGGGCAAGTCGTCCCGGCTTAGGGGCTGGACGGCATCGATCCCGGCCGCTGCGGCGTCGGCGGCGACGTCCAAGGCGTGTGGCGTGCCGAATAGTCGCTCGAAGCCTTCGACCTCTGCCTGCGGCAGGAGCGAGAAGATCGCGCCACCTCCGTTGTCGACCACCACGATCGTGAGGTCGGGGCGGGGCTCGTCCGGTCCGAGCGCGAGACCGTTGCGGTCGTGCAGGTAGGCGAGGTCGCCAAGCAGCGCGTAGGCGTGGCCGCCGGACCCGCCCGGCGGCTCGCTGGCGCGATCGTCCTGCCAGGCCAGCGCCGCCCCCAGCGCGGACGAGACCAGGCCGTCGATCCCGTTGACCCCGCGGTTCGCGGCTATCCGCAAGCCCACCCTCGGCCGCATGGCGAGCTCCAGGTCGCGGATCGGCTTGCTGGAGGCGATAAAGAGCAGCGACCCGCCGGGCACCGTCGCGGCGAGGTACCTGGCGAGCTGCGGTTCGCTGACGGTGGGCGACTCGTCGAGCACGGCGTCGACGGCAAGCGCGGCAGCCGTGTCCGCGGCCCGCCAGGACCGCAGCCAATCACTGGGCCTGCGCCGTTCGGACGGGCTCGGCACGGCCGGCAGGACAATCGCCGCCGTCCTGGTCGGATCGGCCCAGTCGGGATGCGGGTCGACTACGACGTGGCGATCCGCGGTCTGCAGCCAGCTCATCAGTCCGCGGGACAGCCCGGGCTTGCCCACCGTTACAACCAGCTCCGGCCGATGGGCGAGCGCGAAGTCGGAGTCCGCGAGCAGCAGCGGATAGGTCGAGATCGCGTTCTCTCCGCGGCGCGCGTTGCCGGTCGGCTCGGACAGGATCGGCCAGCCACACGCCTCGGCAAGCGCTATCGCGGCGTCCGGGTCGATCGGCCCGTCGCCGACCACCACCGCCCCCCGCTCTGGCGGGTCCAGTAGCAGGGCCCCTTGCTCCAAGCTAATCGGCGGTAGGGCACCTTCTAGATGAGTCCACGGCGATCCGTCCGGCCGCCCCTCGAGGGGCTCGACCCATCCGGCCCCATCGGGTGCATGCTCGTCGACGAGGGGCTCGCGGAACGGGATGTTGAGGTGTACGGGACCGGCGCGAGCGTCGAGACCGCCGACCGCGGCTCCGTATGTCCGGCACGCAACCGACCGCCAGTAAGCAACCTGACCCGGCCGTGCCTCGGCAACGCCAAGCTCCGTGAAGAGCCGGACCGCGTCACTGTAGAGCTTGATCTGGTCTGTCGTCTGGTTCGCCCCGGTCTGTCGGAGCTCGG
>JBKOZJ010000124.1:0-5782 GCA_046725875.1 Actinomycetota bacterium | reverse complement strand
GCTGCTTGACAGCCAAATCGGCGAGCAGGACTGACCGTCCCGTCCCGACACTCACGGCACCGGCAGGGACCCTCCGCCCATCTCAGGTCTTCCGCTTCCCGGATCGGGGCGCGTACGGAAGGAATCGCGGCCAGCAGGCTAACGGTAAGAGCGACCTGACATCTCCGCGGAAAGATGTCCCGTGGCGCACGCCTCCTGGGCGAACAACTGATCCCGAACCAGCGCAACAACCTCCCCGACATCTTGGTGTGGGACCCGCGGCACCAGTGAACGGTGCCCACCCGCCCGCGCCCCCCGACAGCGGGAGCGTCGATCCAGCGCGTCGGGGTCGGATCTCATATGCGCCCGCCAGTGGCGCCGTGCTCGATCACAGGACCGCACCACGCGGGCCGACCTCGAGGGCGGCGATGCCTTGGCCACACGTCACGACAAGCCGGTCCCCGTGTCTGGTGCGAAGTCACCGGAGTCGTCGGCGAGCGGTGAGATTGCGTGCTCGATGACCTGCGTCAGCTCGGAGGTGTCCGGCTCGTCGTAGCTGACGTCTAGGCCGAAGTTACGGCGGGTTCCGAGCTTGATTTAGCTTGTGGGCCGTCAAATTATGGTTCGGCCGGTGAGGTGGCGCAGGACCAGCATTTCGACATCCTCGGCCGCGTCACTACGGACGGCGAGCACGATCAACCCGAGCGCGCGGCGTGTCAGGCTGTACATCAAGGACCAGACCATGAGCGCGTAGTCTGGCCGCCCAGACCCAGCGCCAGCGAAACCCCAGGTCACAGTCCGAGTCCGGGTTCTGAAGCCGCCACAAGGTCCGCATGTTCGGGATCACGGTCTCGGCGAGGTCGGTGCGCCGGATCTTGCGCCGCCATGGTCTCGGGCCCGCAGGTCGGGGACCACTAGCATCGAAGGGTGAGCGCACCGCTCGCTAGGACGGACGCTGGCGCGGCGCGAACCGTCCGCGCCGACATCTTCCCGCCCGCGACCGGTAGCTGGCGACATGAGTCGATGAAGATCGATGGACTGTTGGTCGTCGACGCTTCGTTCGCGCCGTACACCGTCGTCCCCCGGCACGCGCACGAGAATCCAGGCCTGGGCGTCCTTCTCGACGGTGAGTTGGAGATCGACATCGTAGGGAGAACCCGATCGTGCACGGCGTCCACGGTCGGCACTGAGCCCCGATGGGAGGAGCATGTCAACCGGGTGGGTCCGTCCGGTGCCCGCATCGTGTCGATCGAAGTGGCTCCCGATCGACTCGACGGGCTCGGCCCATGCGTCGCCTTTCTCGAACGGGTGCACGGCTTCAGGGACGGGGTGATCGCGGGCACCGCCCGTCGGATCGTCAGGGAGCTGGCCCGGCCAGACTCGGCATCCCGGCTGGCGGTGCACTCCCTCGTCCTTGATGTCCTGGTCAGCGCGGCCCGGGCGGACAGCGGCTGGGGCCGGCGCCGACATGCACCGGTGTGGCTGTCGCAGGCCGAGGAGCTCATACGGACTCACTTCCTCGATTCCCTCGACCTTGATGTGATCGGTAGCCGAATCGGGGTCTCGGCGCTGCATCTGGCTCGTCGCTTCCGCGAGCACTACGGCGTCTCGCCGGCAACCTACGTCAGGCAGCTCAGGATCGAGTGGGCGGCGGAACAGCTGGCCGCCGGCAGCGGTTCGATCAGCGAGATCGCTCTTGCTGCCGGGTTCGCCGATCAGAGCCACTTCACCCGCGAGTTTAAGCGCCAAGCCGGGCTCCCGCCGGGTCGCTATCGACAGGCCCGGCGGCGCTGACCGGAATGACCTCCTGTCACCCGGTTGTGGTGACCGACACGTTGCCCTGGACGTCCCATGGGCCGAAGCGGGGGAGGTTCGGGCTGTTGCAGAAGGCCTCGTTCGCGGCCTCATCGCCGAAGCCGACCAGGCTCGACCGGTCGGGCGGGTCGGTCGCGCCCTGGCCGTTGTCGAAGACCTGGAACCATCCGAACGAGCCGACCAGCACTGTCGGGTCGTTGCTGTAGTCCACGACTCCACCGAGCTTGGCACGGTTCCCGTCGTAGACGTTGAGGCAGCTGATATGCCCGACGAACCTGAAGGTTTCTCCCTCGACGGTCTGCTGGTATGCCCACGATCCGGTGACCTCGCCTGACACGGTCTCTCTCGCGGTGAAGGCCAGCTTGTTGCCCACCTCGACACCGAACGGGTTCGGTAGCTCGATCGTCCAGTGCGCGCCACCGGACGCCGCCTCCACCATTGGATTAGCACTCGCCTGTGGCATCCCGACGAGACTGAGCGCCGTCAATACGACGCCGGCAATCGCGGCGCGACGGGCACCTGCCTGCTTGATCTGCATTGATTCCCTCCAGCTGGCTCGCAGCGCTTGTTCACACTGATCACGACCCTATGAAGCCGGCTCGGGCGGGTCTTGAATGTCCTGACAGCGCGTTTTGACGGATTCGACCTCGCCGTAGTGGATCTGCTGGGGTCAGCTGCTACCCACAACGGGGATCAACTGGGGGACGAGCTCGGTCGACGCGGACTGGCACCGTCTCATGACGCGTGGCACCGCGCCAGCGAGAAGGCGGTGGAGGCCATCGTCGCGTACTGCGAGTACGTCTACCAGCGGTACGGCCGGTTCCCGGCGTGCCTGGAGCCGTGCCACTGCGTCGTCGGCTTCCGGGTTCAGCACCTGGATGTCGACTTCCACGACCTGCACTACCCGCCCGAGGCGCTGCCCGACGGGGTCTGTCGCATTGAGCGAGGCCGCGTGCTTCGGCATGCTTGCGCCGCATGCGGCTGACTCGGCGGGCTGTCCTACCCGCTCCTCCTCGCTCGGCGTCGCCGGCTTGCGCTTCCCGCCGGAGGTGATCGTGCTGGGGGTGCGCTGGTATCCACGCCTTCATCCAGAACCTGCGCCGCGGGCACGATGAGATCGCCGCCCACGAGCCGGCACGTCGCCGGCTCGCTGTCTCGTTCGCCGAACCAGCCAAGGTCATCTGAGGCTTCAGCTCAAACGACCAGCCTGCTCGGCATGCTCCGCTATCGACTAATGCAACACACCCGCTCGGCCAGGTCGTCTGGTCGATGACCGGGCCGCAACGTTCGTGCACGCGAGTGGATTCGAGCAACCGCCCGACCCGAGATCACCAAATCGATTCGAGTCGGCAGGTCAGCCCCGCTCAACTGAAGGGCGGCTCGTCGGTCTCGTGCATGGCCGCTTCCTCCGCAGCCGCGCCGCCGCCGTCGATACCGGCGTCGAAGGCGACCGCCTCCCCCTCGGTATCGGGATGCGAGCCCTCGTCGGGTGCGACCAGGCGCCCCGATCGCGGCAGCGCGGTCCGGTCCTCGTCCGAGGGCATGTCCTCGTCGGTCCACGGTTCGTCCGTTGCCTGCTCCGGTTCCTCCTCCGCGAGCAACTGGTCGAGGCTCTCCCCGCGGCGCTCCTCCTGCCAGGTCGTGCCGTACCGGGTGGCGCCTCGGTACCCTTCCCCGGCGTCGACGCCGGTGTCGAGAACGTCGGCGTCTAGGTCGTCGGTCTCCAGTGAGTCCGCCGGCGCCAGTACCCCGTCATCCTCGGGAACCCGGTCGTAGTCCTGCTCGCTCATCGCGCTTTCACCTCCCGACGACCCCCTGGACAGCCCTCTCACGACCGGCACCCGTTGTCCTCGGCTAGCGGACGGTCGTCTGCGGACGCCCTGCGGACGAACACTAGTGCCTATGGCCAGCGGGTTGGTGTTGACGCAGGTCAGCCGGCTACGACCGTCGCTGCGGCTCGGTCTGTAAAACCGTCGGCTCAGCCTACGTTGGTTCGAATCCAACACCTGCCACTACTGTGATCTCTCAAGACATCGGCGACCGGTCGAACCTGCGGTTGTGGGTTCAGCCTGTTTGTTGTTTGCGGGTGGGGCCTTTGGAGGCTCCGGTGGGCTGGTAGTCGCGGGTGGGGTCGAGGACGAGCTCGCGCAGTAGTTCGCCGGTGGCGGCGTTGATCACGCGGATGTCCCGGTCCTGGACGAGCAGGATGACGTGGGTTCGGGCGTGGGTTCGGCCGATGCCGATGTGGTGGAGCCGACCGGCGTGGCGAAGGGTGACGACTCCAGTGGTGTCGATGCGGTCGTGGCGGATGCGGTCGTGGGTGTCGGCGTTCCGGTCGCCGGCCGGGAGCGCCTTGGGCAGCGATGTGTAGATCGCGGCGGGGATGGCCCGGTGCGGCAGGGACCGGTGCGGCCGGTGGTGGTTGTACTGCTCGACGAACAGATCGAGGAGGGCCTGCAGTTCGGCGATGGTGGCGGGCTGGTGGGGTTGGGCGGCCAGCCACTTCTTCAGGGTTTGTTGGAACCTTTCCACTTTGCCGCAGGTGGTGGGGTGGTTGGGGCGGGAGTTCTTCTGCACCACACCGAGGCGGCGCAGCTGGACCTCGAACCGGTTGCGGCCGCCGCGGCCACCGGAGAACCTCGTCGTGTAGACCATCCCGTTGTCGGTCAGCGTGGCGGCGGGCACCCCGTGGCGGGCGGTGGTGTCGGTGAACGTGGCGGCCACGATCGGGCCGGTCACCCGCTCGTGCGCGCTCACCGATACCGCGAACCGGGAACAGTCGTCCAGCCAGGTCAGGATCTCCGCGTCGGTGCCGGCGCCGGCCAGGCCGTAGTGGGTGACGTCGGACTGCCAGCACTGGTTGGGCAGGTCGGCGGCGAACCGCAGGTAGGACGAGCGGGGTCGCTTCTGCGGCTGCGGGGTGACCAGCCCCGCCCGGGCCAGGTAGCGGCTAATCGTCGCCGGCGACACGGTGGTGGCGTGATGCCGGCGCAGATGCCAGGCGATGGTGTCCGGCCCGGCGTCCAGCCCCGCCGCACGCAGCTCCTCCCGCAGCCCGACGATCAGCTCGACGGTGGCCGGGTCGATCGCCGTCGGCGACCGCCTCGGGCGCCGCGACCGGGGCTCCAACGCGGCCTCGCCCTCCGCCTCGTAGCGGGCCCTCAGCCGGTGCACCCACGACCGATGCACCCCGTACCGGCGGGACACCTCCGCCGGGGTCTGGCGATCAACGAACAGGGCAGTGAGAACCAGACGGGCCTTCGACATGCCCGAGCATCGCGACCACCGGCCCACCCGCTCGGGATCTCACCGCCGTGTCGCCGATGCCCCGACAGAGCTGTCGCGCATGTCTTGAGAGACCCCGTCGCGGATGTCCTGATGGACGACACAACACCTGCCACTACCTGCGGAAACGCCGGACTACCTAGACTATGCGGTGTGCGAGCAGTCTTTGGCCGGTCCGGATGAGTCCAACTGAGTCCCATCGGGTCCATGCGTCTATAACTGTCCACGGACGTATGACGGACAGGTAGATGATCTAGGAAGCCGCGATTCGGGAGCGCCGTGGCGCAGGCTCGCGCGCTCGGGTGGGTTCCACACAGATGGGAACGAGCACGACCTGCAGGGTCGCCGAGCAAGCCTCGCGACCGAGGCAAGCGTGCGCCTATGCTCGATCCGGGGTTGGGCGAGGGCGGCGTTGGTGAGCGCCTTCGTGGCCATCGTCGCGTAGCCGCGCCCCGTGTAGTCGGAGTGCAGCCAGTAGCCGATCTCGAGCGCACCGGGCCGACCCGGTCGTGCAGCCCGCAGGAGCCGACCAGTACGCCCGACCGGTCGAAGAGCGCATAGCTCCACTGCTTGCCCTCGGCCCAGCCCACATCCGAGCTGTCCGACGAAGGTGCCGGCCGCCGCGGCGTCGTACCCCTCATGAGCCCAGGGCATGAACGGCACGAGCTCGGCAGCGACGCCTGGACAGCGGCAGCCGCCTCCT
>JBKOZJ010000123.1:0-7914 GCA_046725875.1 Actinomycetota bacterium | reverse complement strand
GCGGCATTTCCAGATTTCCGTAATGCGATCGAGGAACTCGTGATCGACGGCAACTGCGTCGCGGCCCGCCTCCGCTACACAGCGACGCACCAAGGAGAGATCTTCGGAGCGAGGCCGACGGGTGAGCGCATCACCTACGTCGGAGTCGCATTCTTCACCTTCGACGCCGCAGGACGGATCGCGCGGGCGTGGGTGCTCGGCGACCTCGTGACGCTGTTTGCCCAACTCGGGCTACGGGAGTTGCCCGAACTCTGAGCCTTACGACGAGCACGAGCCGCGGGTCGGCCAGCGTAGGTCTGTCTGCATACCGCCCAATCGTTGCCGGAGCATGCTCAGGCACTCGCCGGTGTCGGCGCGGACGACTCGCGAGAGATGGCTCTGATCGGCAAAGCCAAGATCGGCGGCGAGGACGGCGAGGTTGTCGTGCCCGGCCGCCAGCCGTTCGAGCGCGATCGCGACGCGTACTCGATTCCGGAACTTGGACAGTGTTGTGCCCGCCGCGCGAGAGAACACGCGGCTGATGTGAAAGCGCGTGTGGCCAAGAGTTTGGGCGAGGCCGCCGAAGTCGACGTCCGCCGGGTCCGCGATGATCGCCTCACGCACCTGCTGAACGACCCGGTGGTGCTTGTGTTGGGTTGTTGAGCGGCGGGCGGTGAGGCGTCCCGGCACGGCGCATTCGGCGAGTGCGCCGACTAGGCGGGCCAGCCGCTCGTCGAGTTCGAAACGATCGATGCCACGCCGCAGGGCGGCGACCAGATCGCGGTGCTGAAGATCGATAGCAGGTGTCGTCATGACGGGCTGGTCGGGCACGGATGCGTCGCCGGCCAACGCGCAGACGGCGCTCTCCGACAGCCAGAGCGACGTACACCGGTCGCCGGTGTCTTGGTGGTGCTCGATGCGCTGCTCGACGAAGGGTCGTTCGAAGAACGCGTCTGTAGGTCCCAGGTAGGCGCCTCGGCCGTTGACCTCACGCCAGTAGCCACCGCGACGGATGAGAACGAGGCCGTAGTCGAGGCCGTATTCGTACGACCCGCGGCTGCCGGCTGCCTTGCGGCAGTCGTGGTCGACGACACGTGCTCCCGGCACCTCACCGAGGACGGTGAGAACGGCGTCGTCCGCCGGGATTTGGCCGTGGAAATGAGCCTTCGACATCGTGTCCTAACCGGGCCGATCGGACACAAATCTACAAGCTGCTCTCGCCTCAGCTCCGTAGGGTCCCGTCCATGATCTGACCGCACGGCCAAGCCGAACGGTCGCAATAGCCGGGAAGGAGAGGGGCATGCCCGGTCACAAGATCGGAACACGTGAGGAATGGCTTGCCGCGCGTGAGAAGCTGCTCGCTCGCGAGAAGGAGCACACGAGGCGCGGGGACGAGATTTCGCGGGAACTGCGCGAACTGCCGTGGGTGCCGGTGGAGAAGGAGTACCTTTTCGACACCGACGACGGCGAGAAGTCGCTCATCGAGATGTTCGACGGGCGATCCCAGTTGCTCGTCTACCACTTCATGTTCGGCCCGAGCTACCTGGCCGGATGCCCGACGAATTCATCAATCGCCGACGCCGTCGACGGCCTGCTCCCGCACCTGCACGCACGCGACGTGACGTTCGTGTTCGTTTCGCGAGCACCCGTGGCGAAGCTGCAAGCATATAAGCGACGCATGGGTTGGCGGTTTCCCTGGGTCTCGTCCGGGCGCGGCGACTTCAACCTCGACCTCGGCATCTCGCAACCCGAAGCAGAGATGCGGGAGGCACTGGCGCCGGTGATGGACAGTCTCCCTCCGATCGCCGCGCAGAACGCCCGCGCGGTGGGCACCGACATCGTCACCTACCTGAGTGAGGGCTGGGGTTTCAACACCTTCGTACGCCACGGCGACAGCGTGTACCACGCCTATTCGACCAAAGACCGTGGCGTGGAGTTCGTGATGAGCTACTACCCCATCCTCGACCACGCACCAAAGGGCCGTGACGAGGGTGATGGGTTCCAACTCTGGATTCGCCGTCACGACGAGTACGACCATACGTGAACAAATCGTCGACATCGGGCGGCAGAAGGCCGCGCCTATAGGCCTGCCCGAGCGGGATCAGTGGTCCGCGGGAGATAACGGGTACCGGCGACTAGGGGGTGACATGCGGTCGCCCGTCGGCGCGGACCGTCGACACCCGGCCAGCTGGGCGGATTCGAGCACCTCTCGGGTCCGGTCCAGGGCGTGGGCTGGGTGCCGGGTCGCTGAATCGGACGTCAAGCTCGGTCACCGGCTCGTTCGTGATCACTCCAATCGTCGGTGATCGGTTCCAGGATTCCACGAGGTTAAGCCCGCCACGGCCTCCGTCCTCTCCTTCGGACTGGCCCGACGCCCAAATTCGTCGGGGGAAGCTGGGACGGTCGCTACCGGCTCGGCTCCTCCTGGGTGCGGGCGCTGCGCTGCTGGTCAGTGCTGGGGTTGCCCTCAGGGGATAACCGTTATACGGTATGGCTAACGGTTAGAGAGGTGGCTTGCCAATGCAGCAGGAAGTCGTGCTGGCGATGCTGGCGAAGGAACCCTCGCACGGATACGAGTTGCGTGCCCGGCTGCGCCACGCGCTCGGTCCGCTTGGCGATGCCATGAACGCCGGTCAGATCTACGTCACCCTGACGAGGCTGGAGAAAGCGGGCCTGGTGGAGTCCGAGCCGTCAACGCCGGAGTCGGACCGACCAGACCGCAAGACGTACGAGCTGACCCCGGCCGGCCAGCAGCGAGTGGCCGAGTGGCTGGCGGAGGTCAGCTGGCCGAAGCCCGACCTCGCGGAGTTCCATCTCAAGCTCGTCGCGGCTGCGGCTGCCGGTCTGGCGGATCCGCTCGGCATCGTGGACGCGCAGCGCCGCGAGCTGCTGCGCCGGCTGCGCGACGCGCAGCGCGCCGTGATGGCCGAGCCGGACCGCTCGGACGCCGCGCTGTTGTTGGAGGGCATCGTGCTGCGGCTGCAGGCGGACCTGCGCTGGCTGGAGGCATGCGAGCAGAACTGGACCGGTCGAGGGAGCGGATCGTGAATGACACAGCCGAGACAGGCGTGCTGCGGGCCCGCGGGCTGCGCAAGGAGTACGGCAAGGGAGAAGGACTGGTCCGGGCCGTCGACGGAGTCGACCTGGAGGTCAACCGGGGCGAGACGGTGGCGGTGATGGGCCCGAGCGGTTGCGGAAAGTCCACACTGCTGCACCTGCTCGGTGCGCTCGACCGGCCCTCGGCCGGGGAGCTCTGGCTGGCCGGACGCCGCATCGACGAAATCGGGGAGAGGGCTCTGGCCCGTCTGCGGCGTACTGCCGTGGGCTTCGTCTTCCAGGCCTTTCACCTGATGGAGGAGCTCACGGCGGTGGAAAACGTCGAGCTGTCCGCGCTGCTGGCCGGACGCTCACCCCGGGCGGCACGACGGCGTGCCGTGGAGCTGCTGGACCGGGTCGGGTTGGCCGACCGGGCGAGCTTCCTACCCTCGGCGCTGTCCGGGGGCCAGCGCCAGCGGGTCGCGATCGCCCGGGCACTGTCCAACGAGCCGCTGGTCGTGCTAGCAGACGAACCGACCGGCAACCTCGACAGTGCCGCCACCATCGAGGTCCTCCGGCTCTTCGAGAGCCTGCACGAGACCGGCCAGACACTGGTCATTGTTACCCACGACGAGCGGATCGCGGCCACCGCCGATCGGCTCATCTCGATGCGCGACGGCGCGTTCGTCGATGAGACGAGATTGACCGGCGGCACCACCGGACAGCTGAGCGCTCTGGTTGGACTGGAGGGCTGACCCATGGGCCGGATCCTGTTGGTGTCCCGCCTGGCCGCGCGTGACCTGCGGCGGCGCCCGGTCGAGGCCGCGCTGCTGCTGGTCGCGATCACGGCGGCCACCGCCACCTTGACGCTGGGGCTTGTCCTCCGCGATGTGGTCAGCGACCCTTATCAGCGCACGCGGGAGGCCACGGCCGGGCCCGACGTCGTCGCGGCGGTGACCCCGAATCTCTTTGAGGGCAAGCCAGCCAACCTCGCCGGCCTGCGGATGCTGACCAAGGCTGCCGGCGTCGTTGGTCACAGTGGACCATACCCGGTCACCGGCGCGGTTTTGGAGGCATCCGGCCAGGTGGCCACCGCGCAAGTAGAAGGACGCGACACAGCGCCCGCTGCGATCGACCAACCCAAGCTCACGAGCGGCAGCTGGGTGGAGGACGGCGACGTGGTGGTCGAGGCCGCGTTCGCCGAGGCGCTCGATATCGGTGAAGGGGATTCGATCACGCTGAACGGCCAGCAGTTCCGGGTCGCCGGCGTGGCCGTGACCGCCGCCGCGCCCCCGTACCCGAGCATGGTCGTAGCCGGCACTCCCGACAATCCCCTGCAATACTGCCCGCTGCCCTCTCCGTCCCCCTGCGACCAGCCGCTTGTCGACGGTTACCCGAACCCCGAGTTGGAACCGGGCGCTCCCGCGATGCGCCGCATTGACTCCGAGCATCCCGGCCTGGTCTGGCTCACCAAGACGGACACGCGGCGTCTCGCCTCGACGGCGGCGTCGCTCAACTACGTGATGAATCTGAAGTTGGACGATCCGGCGGAGGCCTCAGCCTTCGTCAACGCAGAATGGTCCGGGGATATTGGCGACCCCAACAAGCCAGCTCTGCAGTCGTGGCAGCAGATCCGTGGAGTGGTCGAGGCCGATCTGCAGCGCAACGAGCAGAACGTACTCCTGATTGGCAGCCGACTGCTGGCCCTGCTCGCCGTGGCTAGCGTCGCGGTGCTTGTCGGCGGTCGGATGGCCGATCAGACCCGACGGGTCGGACTGCTCAAGGCAGTCGGCGGCACACCGCGCTTGGTCGCCGCCGTGCTGCTCGCCGAGTACCTGGTGGTGGCGCTGCTCGCGGCCGCGGCAGGGATCGCGGCTGGCTGGCTGACCGCTCCCTTGCTCACCGACCCCGGTGCCGGGCTACTCGGCGGCGCGGGGGCACCGACTCTGACCACGTCCACCATCGGCGTCGTGACGGCCGTCGCCCTGGGGGTCGCGGTGGCCGCGACCTTTGTCCCCGCCGTCCGCGCCGCCCGCACGAGCACGGTCCATGCCCTGGCCGATGCGGCTCGCGCACCTCGTCGAACGGCGTGGCTGATCGCCATCTCGACGCGCCTGCCCGTCCCGCTCCTACTCGGGTTCCGGATGGCCGCGCGGCGGCTGCGACGCGTCGTGCTTGCCGTATTCGGCATCGCGATCACGGTCAGCGGTATCGTCGCCGCGCTCGCCGTTGACGCTCAGGTCGGCGAGGATAGGGGGTCCAGCGTTAAGGCCGATCAAGTGGACCAGGTGCTGCTGGTGATCACGATCACGCTTGTCGCCCTGGCGGCCGTCAACGCGATCTTCATCACCTGGGCGACCGCGCTCGACAACAAGCACTCCTCGGCGCTGGCGCGCGCCCTCGGAGCAACCCCACGCCAGGTCAGCAGAGCGCTGTCCGCGGCACAGGTGCTCCCCGCCCTGGCCGGCGCCGCCCTGGGCATTCCCGGAGGCGTCGCCCTGTTGAACGCCACGACCGGCGACGCGGAAGCCATCCCGAACCCACCGCTGTGGCAGCTGCTCGCCGTGGTCGCTGGCACCGGCCTGGTGGTGGCTGTGCTGACCGCCATTCCAGCTCGCCTGGGCGGGCGCCGTTCCGTAGCCGCGACCCTCCAAGCCGAGCATCCGTGATACGTGGGAGAGGATAGGCGGGCCCTTTGCCAATCGGCGATAGCACGGCGCTGGGGTTTACGATCTGCAGCGCTAGATGCAGGGCGGCTGCGAGCCGTCACGACGGGATTGGTCGCCCTGTGGGGAAGCCGAAGCTTTCAGAACGGCAGGGGGCGGCCCAACGGCGAGCGGAGGTCAAGTTCCTGGACGGTGGTCCGTTTCGTCGGCTTGCGGATCTGCGTCTGGCGCATCTTAGGTCCCCCTTGTGCCAAATGCATGAGCTCAGCGTTTAAGCCGCATCTCTCGCGCTCTTGCAAATAAGAGGGACAAAGCCAGCGGCGTGATACACATCCGACCCGGGGATTCTCCGTCGAGCCGGCGTATTCAGGTGCCCCGCAGGGCAAGATCAATGCTGGAGAGCTCGGGTACTTATCGGCAGGGAACCGTTGATCATGTGGGGCCTGGTGTGTCACGTCGCGGACGATCGGCCGACGCTGCCGGAGCCAACGGGGCTCGGGTGGACCGGTTGAGCGATGCGGAGAGCGGGGAGCTTGTCATCCGGGCGCGTGCGGGTGAGGTCGGCGCGTGGGAAGCGCTGACCGGCCGCTATACCGGTCTTCTGTGGGCGCTGGGTCGCGGTATGCGGTTAAGCCACGCGGACACCGCCGATGCATTGCAAACGACCTGGCTGCGGCTGGTTGAACATCTGGACGGTCTGCGTGACCCGGAGCACGTCGGCAGCTGGCTGGTCACCACGATGCGGCGGGAGTGCCTGGGGGTCCTGCGACGGGACAGCCGGACTGTCGCCACCAACGGACTGGAGGACATCCCGGCCGCCAGTGATCCATTGGATGATGCGCTGTTGCGTAACGAGCGTGATACCGCCCTGTGGCGCGCATTTGCTGCTCTGCCGCCCCGCTGCCGAGCGCTGCTGCGAGTCCTGATGGCCGATCCTCCGCCCACATATGCGGAGGTCTCGGCAGCGCTCGACCTCCCGGTCGGCAGCATTGGTCCGACGCGCAAGAGGTGCCTTGCGCTCCTTCGCAAGGCGGCGCCCGCGCTGACTTGATCTTTCGGCATACAGGACCGATCGGTTACCCATCGATATCAGGAGAATTAGACCAAAGGGCGCAAGGTTCATGTATCAGCGCGGGCAGCCGCGCCTCTCTTGGAAAGGGGGTGGGTGTTTTGCCTCACAGTGGATTGCGCCGTAATGATCGAAGGTCTTCCCCGGGTGCCCACCAGGCAGTGGCCGCGTGCATGCACGCCGATTCACCGTCAAGGCCCTGCGTCTAAATGATGACCATGATCCAAGACTCGGTTAGCCGTAGGGCCAGAGGAGGGGTCGTTGCGCTGGCCGACGAGCATGCCGCTCCCATTCTCTCTGTTCACTTCTTGGGAACGTTCCGAGTGATGGTCAATGGTGTCGAGGTGGATACGGCCTCGCGGCGACGCCGCCGCGACGTGCTTGCGTACCTGCTGGCCCACCGACGGAGGCCAGTGCCCCGCGATGTGCTCATGGATGTGTTCTGGCCCACTGCCGAGCCCGATGCCGCGCGTAACAATCTGCACGTCGCCCTCAGCCTGGCGCGCAGTTCACTTGCGGCGGTCTGGCCGGGAACAGTGATCGAGCGGTGCTTCACCGGGTACCGGATCAGCGATCAAGTTGACTTCTGGAGCGACGTAGAGCATTTCGAGGAATGCTGCAGGGCCGGCCGGAGCGCCGACCGAGCCGGTGATCGGGAGGCCGCCCTACGTTGGTACGAAACCGCATGCCAACTGTACGAGGGCGACTTTCTGGCCGACGAGCCCTACACATCGTGGGCGGCATCTCCGCGCGAGAGGACCCGGTTGCAGGCGATCGAGATCCAGACCCGTCTGCTTGACCTCTATATCGAGCGGGCAGATTACGGGCCGGCGACGCTGCTCGGCCGGCAGATCCTGGCCCTCGATCCCTGTAACGAGCAGGTTCACCAGCGATTGATGACCTGCTACGCCACAACCGGACAGCGGCATTTGGCCCTCAGGCAATATCGCCAGGTGGCCGCGGCACTCTGGGAGATGTTTCAGGTGCTCCCTTCGGCGGAGACGACGGCCGTGTACTCGTCGGTGCGTCACCCGTTAGGGAACCCCCGGCTCCGCAGCGCTTGAGGCGTACCATCCGGAGGATGACCGACATTCACCAGCTCAGCGCGACGACGAGTCCGGGCGGCCTGCTCTTCGTCTGCGAGCGAGACGACTGCGGGCGTCG
>JBKOZJ010000122.1:0-6389 GCA_046725875.1 Actinomycetota bacterium | reverse complement strand
TCATTTGAGAAGTGCGTCGTGCCATTGGCGTTCGCGCTGGGCGATGTAGTCGGTGTCGGCCTGCCACGCCTCGCCGTGGCCCTCCTGCCATAGCCGTGCCCAAGGCTGTCCGCCGTGAGCGGCCTGGTCGTCGAGGAAGGTATGCATCGCCCGGGTACGGCGGGCAAGCATCGGGATGATCTGCCGGCGCTGTGGTTCCCTGAGTCCGTAGCTGTCTGCGATGAGGCGTAACCGGTGGCTGGCGTCGCTGCGTTGGTAGGTGCTGTTTGCGGTCAACGGTACGAATCCGTGAACGGCGTATGCCAGGTCCCACAGCCGACTGCCGGGAGCCGCGAGGTCCCAGTCGATGAACGCCCACTGGTCTTCGTTGATGACGAGATTCCACGGCGCCAGGTCGTGGTGGGCGATGAGTTCGGCCTTGTCGGCGGGGATGGGCGTCTGCCATTGCGCCTCTGCTGGTGGCCTGAACCCCGCGACAGCATCGTGGAAGTCACGGATGAGACGCGCCAGTTGGCGTAGCCGGTCGTCTGGGTGCAGCAGATGGAAGTGGTCAGGCCAAGCGACGATGCCGGGGATGAAGGTGAGTACCTCGCGTCCGCGGTCGTCGATACCTAGAGGGCGGGGGGCGCCGTGGAAGCCAACGCCGTGGAGGTGGTCAAGCAGGGCATGCACCGCGGGCGTCCACGGTCCGGCCGGCCGGCGCACGGTGTCGCCGACGCGAACGACCCCGCCGCTCATGTTGCCGCCGTCCAGCGGTATCTCGGTGCCTGTCATCGGTTGGCTTCTCCTGGGGAGCAGCTACCTGCTGGGCAGCTTTGGGATCCCCCACTCGATCGTGCCCCGCAGGATGATCCTGTTACCTTGAGCCAATCCGTCAGCGCCCATCACGAGCGCAGGCCTGCTCGAGGGGTTTGACGGATCGGCCCGTCCCGAGGAGGTGGCGAGGGACCATGACGCCGCCGCTTCAGCCGGCACTGACGCCCTTCGTCGACGCGCTGCCGCTGCCGCGGCGCATCCTGGCCAGCAAGCACGGCGGTGATCTGACCGTGCGCATCCGCGCGGCGGCGCACCGGTTCCACCGCGACCTGCCCGAGTCGCAGGTATGGGCGTACGACGGCCAGGTTCCGGGGCCAACGATCGAGGCCGAGCGCGGCCGGCCGGTGAGGGTCTACTGGCGCAACGAGATCGAGCGGCCGTATCCGGTCGTTAGCACGCTCGCCCCCACCGAGACCGACGGTGACGGCGTCCCGGTCCAATGCCTGCCCGGTCTGAGCGGCGGCACGCCCGACCCGAAGGCCGCCGCGTTGAGCGGCTACACCGTCGTCCATCTGCACGGTGCCCTGACTCCCGCTCCTTACGACGGCTGGACGGAGAACATCTTCGCGCCCGGCCAGCACGCCGTCAGCGACTACCCGATGGACCAGCGAGCAGCGCTGCTGTGGTACCACGACCACGCCATGGGGGTAACCCAGCTGACGGTGTACGCGGGACTGGCCGGCCTGTGGATCATCCGGGACCAGCGAGAGCGTGACCTCGGCCTTCCCGAGGGGCCTCCGTTTGAGGTGCCGCTGCTGTTCCAGGACCGCAACTTCGGCCAGGCCGCCGACGGGCGGCTCACCGGTGAGCTGGTACACAAGACCGACCCGGCGACGATGGAGGCCTTCGCGCCGTTCACGGTCGTCAATGGCAAGGTGTGGCCGGCCCTGGATGTACAGCCCGCGACCTACCGGCTGCGTGTGATCAATGGATCCAACGCCCGCACCTTCCGGCTCGTGCTCCTGCGCCATGGCAGACCGGAACTCGACCGGATCACCCAGATCGGAACGGATAGCGGCCTGCTGCCGGCGCCGGTTGCCGTCCCCGCCGGTGGGCTCGTGCTCGCCTCCGCTGAGCGGGCCGACCTGCTCGTGGACTTCTCCGACCTCCAGGCAGGCAACCAGCTCACCCTTGTCAACACCGCAGGCGCCCCCTTCGACGGCCAGCCGTTCCCGGCTGCGCGCGCCGTTCAGGCCGCCGACCCCGGCCAGCTCCTGGCCTACCCGGACGTCATGCGCTTCCGCGTGGTCGCCGGCCACCCGTCGCGCCGGCCGCCGCCCGAGCGTCTCGCCACCGACATCATCGCTCCCACCCGGGCAGACCTCAGTGGCGCGGTCCGGCGTGCCGTCGCGCTCGCCGAGCAGGAGCTCGAAGACATGCCCAACATGGTCACGATGCGGGAGCTCGCCGTTGCGTCCGACGGCGACGGCCCCAATGCGCCCCTGATCACCGTCGTCGACAACAGCGGCCAGGCCGTTACGCGCCTGCGCACGGTCGCAGTCCACTTCGAGGACGCCGCGACGTTCTTCCCGATGCTCGGCGGATGGGAGGTGTGGCAGCTGATGAACCTCACCAGAGACACCCACCCGATCCACATCCACCTTGACCCGTTTCACGTCCTCGCGCGCCGCCCGATCACGGTCACCGTCCCAGACAACGGGATCCGTGACCGCGGCACGACCGCGACCGTACGCTTGGCCCGCGACCCTGGCGACGAACTCGACCACGTCATCGACGCCAACGAACGAGGGCTCAAAGACACCGTCCGCGTCAACCCCAACGAGATCGTCGAGCTTGCGATCCGCTTCGAGGCCTACAGCGGCCGCTACATGTACCACTGCCACATCCTCGAACACGAGGACCGCGACATGATGCGCCCCATCGTCATCATGCCCGCGCAGCTCATGCCCTTCATGAGCTGAGCCCGGCGGCGAGCGGCACGCCCTCGGTGGCATCGCGCGCGACGTCGCAGTGCCGGTCCTATTGCTGTCCCCTGCTGCCGATACAGCGCGGTGGCACTCGGACGGGTACGGGCCCGCTCGCCGTACCTCTCGGCCGGGCACCGCGCGGTTCAATACCGGTAGTGGTCTTGCTTGTACGGACCCTTCACGGGCACGCCGATGTACGCGGCCTGCTCCGGGCGCATCGTCGTGAGCCGGGCGCCGAGCGCGTCGAGGTGCAGCCGGGCCACCTTCTCGTCGAGGGCCTTCGGCAGCCGGTGCACGCGCACGTCCAGCGCCGTTGTGAACAGCTCGATCTGCGCCAGCGTCTGGTTCGCGAACGAGGCGGACATCACGAAGCTCGGGTGGCCGGTCGCGTTGCCCAGATTCAGCAAGCGGCCCTCGGACAGCACGATGATCGAGTGGCCGTCCGGGAACCGCCACTCGTCCACCTGCGGCTTGACCGGCGACTTCACGATGCCGGGCACTGTAGCAAGGCCGGCCATGTCGATCTCGTCGTCGAAGTGGCCGATGTTGCCGACGATCGCCTGGTGCTTCATCCGGGCCATGTGGTCGACCAAGACCACGCCGGTGTTGCCGGTGGTGGTGACGACCAGGTCCGCGTCCTCGACGACGTCCTCCAGCCGTACCACGGTCAGGCCGGCCATCGCGGCCTGTAGCGCGCAGATCGGGTCGACCTCGGTCACTACGACCCGGGCGCCCTGCCCACGCAGCGCCTCGACCGCGCCCTTGCCCACGTCGCCGTACCCGCAGACGACGGCGAGCTTACCGGCGAGCATCACGTCGGTCGCGCGGTTGAGGCCGTCGATCAGCGAGTGACGGATGCCGTACTTGTTGTCGAACTTGCTCTTGGTCACCGAGTCGTTCACGTTGACCGCGGGGAACAGCAACTCGCCGTCGCGTTCCAGCTGGTAGAGGCGGGCGACGCCGGCCGAGGTCTCCTCGGAGACGCCGCGCATGCCGGCCGCGATCCGGGTGAACCGCTGCCCGTCCTCGGCCAGGCTTGCCGCGAGCAGCCGCAGCGCGCAGCGGTAATCGGGCGAATCCCCCGCGACTGGTGTCGGTACCTCGCCCTTCGCCTCGAACCGGGCGCCGAGGTGCACCAGGAGCGTGGCGTCGCCGCCGTCGTCCACCATTGAGTTCGGCCCCTGGCCGTCCGCGAAGCGGAAGACCTGGTCGGTGCACCACCAGTAGTCCTCGACGCTCTCGCCCTTCCAGGCGAACACCGGTACGCCGCGCGGCGCGTCCGGAGTACCGTCCGGCCCGACGACCACCGCGGCCGCCGCCTCGTCCTGTGTAGAGAAGATGTTGCAGGACACCCAGCGGACCTCGGCGCCGAGTTCGACGAGCGTCTCGATGAGCACGGCCGTCTGCACAGTCATGTGCAGCGAGCCGGCGATCCGCGCGCCCCGCAACGGCAGCGCCGCGGCGTACTCCCGGCGCACCGCCATCAGGCCAGGCATCTCGTGCTCGGCCAGGCGGATCTGGGTCCGGCCGTACTCGGCCAGGCCCAGGTCGGCGACCGCGAACTGCAAGCCGTCAACGGTGCGCTGCTTGTCGGACATAGCGATTCCCTCCACTTCCCACCGGGAGGAGAGGGTCGTGCCTGAGCCAAGTCCCGCCTCCCGAGTGACCGGAGGCGCCCTTGGGTCAGAGGTCGGCTGCCGAGCGTGGCGGATCAGGTCCGTTGCAGCGCCTCTCGGCGGCCGACCGCGGATGTACCGCGATGTGGCCACGCTATCACCGCGGGACGCCGTCAGTTTGACCGGTGCCGATCGTGTCTCTATGTGCAGCCGGCGCCGGCCGTCAACGCCGGAAGCCTCTTCCGAAACACCACGCCGTCACGCGTGTACCCCATCCGGTGCTCGTAGAAGGACACAGACAGCGGACTGCGCAGGTTGGTGCGCAAGTACAAGCTGGTCGCGCGATGTTGCCGGGCCCAGCGCTCCACCGCCGTCATGAGAGCCGTACCAACGCCTTGGCGGCGATAGCGTTCCGCGACAACCAGGGCTTCCACAAACACTCGCGGCTGGCCGAGATGACGCACCAACTCCCAGTGCGCGTCGGGCTCCGGTGACTGCAGCACGGCCGAAACAAACCCGGCCACATTCTCCGGCACACCCGCCACGAGCACCAGGCGGTCGGGTGCCGGGTTCGCGTGCAGACGTTCGAACCAGTCCGCCAAACCGTCCTCGGCAGGAAGTTGGAACTGCTCAGGGTCGATCTCGGTGTAGTACCGGCCGGCATCGATCCATGCCTGCGCACATCCGGGTCCGTCCCCCGGGCGTGCCGACCGCACTTGCATCCCGCTCATCCGTGATCAGTCCTCGGCAGTCGCCACGATAGGCATAAACAATCAAACGACCAAAGTGTCGAGCATCGGCCGCTGGCGGGACAGCACGGGCACGTACCTCGACTTCTTGCGGCCGCTCGGACCCGAGCACCGTCTCCAACAATCCCACTCGGGATACGACCTGTCCGTCCATGGGCAAGCACCCGCGTAAGGCCGCGGACGGCACATAAGGCGGCCCAAAAGCGACGGACTAAGGGGCTCGAGGCGAGCGTCGACCTGATGTTCCGATGTGCCGGGCGCCGCCTCAGCGCGAACCTCGATGTCAAGCCGATCAGCGGCGACGACACGAGGAGATGTAGATCATGAACCACGAGGCCGTTCTCCGAGCCGAGGTGGACTACCGGCAGCGTCGCTTCCTGGATGAGGCGGAAGCAGACCGAGTCGCCGAGCAGATCCGTAAGGCCAGCTAGACCCAGCGGAACCGGCCGGTGCAGCGCACGCACCCCAGCCGGACCACTCAACTGTCGGGAAACTGGATCTGATCAGCGACCCAATTCCTTCCTACCGTTGACGACAGACAGAGCGACGAAAGATGGAGGCCACACCAATGTTCACCATCGACTGCCCGACACACGGGTCAAAGGTTCTGGTAGGAACGCGGCGGATCCGGTCGCTGATCAACACCGAGCGTGGAATCGTCCTCGACGTCGAGTGCTACTGCGGCACCCGCGTAAGCGGTGGCACCGGCCGCAACCACGCCCGACGGTCACTGCCGGCACTTGCCGCATGACTGCGCCACGACTGGCGAGCGGAGCGTGCCGCCGACCGGAGGTTGAGTGGTCATGGTGCCGCCAGGGCGATTAGTCGGCTCGCTCAAAGCCTTCCAGCGAATCTCGCCGGCAGGTGCCCCGCCTCCACCATCCACCGGATCGCGTCGGCCAGCGTCTCGTCGAGCGGGGGTGGCTCCACGCCGAGCTCCTTACCGGCCCTCGAACTGTCGGTTCCTCGGAAGTGTGTAACGATCCAGGGTGCCTGGTAGCCCAACGGGAGCCGTCGCCGGATCAGACGCTGAAGGCCATCCATCGCTCTCCCGCTCGCCTGCGCCAAAAAACCAGGCGTCGGTACGGCCGGGAGACGACGCCTGGTCAGGCGACGCAACGAGGCGTAGAGATCTCTCCAGCACCCGCATGACTCACTCCAAGCGTGCGACAGGGCGGCCAACTCGGGTGCACGCTAGCGCCATACTCCTGGACTCGCCTCGCCCATACGGGCGGGCCCCTTCCCGGACCCGTTCCGGCCGGCCTCTGGGTCTGATGTTC
>JBKOZJ010000121.1:0-23642 GCA_046725875.1 Actinomycetota bacterium | reverse complement strand
CAGCCGCACCACCGTAGCGTCGATTGCGATTGCCGCCGCCATGCCGACGCCGATGACCTTGAGGAATACCTCGGGGCTCGGGATGAAGGCGGCGAAAACGGCGACCATGATCGCTGCCGCAGCGGTGATGACGCGGCCGGTCCCCGCGAGCCCGTCGACAACGGCCCTGCTCCCGTCGCCGTTCGTACGCAGCCACGACTCACGCATCCGGCTGAGGAGGAAGACCTGGTAGTCCATCGAGAGCCCGAACAGGACCGCGAACATGATCACCGGAATGAAGGCGGGCATCGGGGTCTCGGTGTCGATCCCGATCAGCTGTCCGGCCCAGCCACCCTGGAGCATCAGAGCCACCACCCCGTAGGACGCGGCCACCGACAGCAGGTTCATGACAGCGGCGGTTAGCGGGATCGCAAGGCTGCGGAAGGCCAGCAACAACAGCAGCATCGAAAGCCCGACCACGCCGGCGATGAGCAGTGGAATCCGCTCGGCAATGTTGGATGTACTGTCGATTGCCAAGGCCGTCGCGCCGCCGACGTACACCTCCGTACCAGTGTCATTGGTGGCAGCCGGGATAACGTCATTACGCAGTGTCCGTACGAGATCCTCGGTTGCCTCGTCCTGAGGCCCGGTGGTGGGGATGACGGTCAGCAAAGCAGCATCGCGTGCCGGGCTCACCTGGGCCGGCAACACGTTCGCCACACCCCGGGTCCCACGCAGGTCATCGGCGAGCCGGTTCACGACATCCTGGTTTCCACCGTCCGAGAGGTCGGCGACCACGACGAGCGGGCCATTCGCGCCCCGGCCGAAGCCCTCGGCGAGCATGTCGTAGGCCTGCCGAGTAGACCGGCCAGATGGGTCATTGCCAGCATCGGGGAAGCCGAAGCGCACCCCGAGGAATGGCGCGGCGAGGGACAGCAGGATCGCGACACCGGCAATCGAGGCAACGATGCTGTGCCGGTCAACGAACCTACTCCAGCGGACCCATCCACGGGCGGGTACAACGTGCCCGCCGGCCGTGATCTCCAGTGGGCGCCGCCGTCCGAGCGGAACGCGCAACCGGTCGATCCACTTGCCGAAGTAGCCGAGCAGCGCGGGGAACAGCGTCACGGCGGCAGCCATTACGACAAGCACCGCCATGATCGTGACAGCAGCCGCACCCCGCATGAAGGACAGACCCATCGCGAACAGGCCCAGCATGCTCACCACGACGGTACCGCCGGCCACCAGGACCGACCGGCCGGCGGTGTCGAGCGTCGCAACCGTAGCTGCCTCGGGATCGAGTCCGGCCGTCCGCCACTCCTTGAACCGGGTGATCATGAGCAGCATGTAGTCGATCCCGATTCCGATTCCCATCATCGCCGCAAGTGACGTCGACCAGTCAGGGACATCGATGACGGCGGCCACCAGACCGATGAGAGTGCTGCTCACGGCGAGACCGGCCACGGCGACCAGAATTGGCAGGCCGGCTGCGACCACAGTGCCGAAGGTCACCAACAGGATGATCGCTGCAGCCGCGATCCCGATGCCCTCCGACCCGATGGCGCCCTGCTCGGCGGCCTGGATCGTCTGGCCACCGAGCGCGATGTCGAGGCCCGGTCGCTCAGCGGCTTGCGCCACCGCCAGGAGCTTCTTCGAGTCGGCGACCGGCATGTCTACTGGGTTGGAGACATCCAGCTTGAGCCGGGCGACCAGGGTCTTGCCGTCCGCGGAGATGTCGCCCTGCGTCGTGTACGGATCCTCAACGGCGGCCACGTGCGGCTGGCCCCGAAGATCCCGCAGGACACCGTTGACGTCTGACCGTACGTCCGGGGCGGTAACGCCGGTGTCGGATCGCACAACTACGTCGACTGTGTCCCCCGCCTGCACCGGAAAGCGTTGCTCGAGCAGGTCTTGTGCCTGCTTGGAGTCCGACCCCGGTGCCGAGTAGTCCGCGGCGAAGTCGCCGGCGAACGCGGCGGAGAGGCCGATCGCCACGGCGAGGGCAGCCACCCAGGTAAGGATGACCCGTCGCCGCCTCCGGTAGGCCATGCCCGCCAGTGCACCAAGCGGGCCTGGCCGAGCCTGAGTCGCCCGTGGTCGATCGTCACTGCCAATCGCGTTGTCGATCATTAGAACCTCTCACTGTTGGAAGGGGTCGTGACGGTCGTAATAATCCGTCAATTACGTTATGCTTAGTAACGCAACACCTTCAGGCCAGCCCTTGTCAAGAGGCTTAACGTCTGTGACGATGCTTAACGAGATCTCAGGATCAGTAAGAGGAGCCGATGAGCACCACACCTGCCGAGGCGGGCGCCACCCAGCAGGGCCGGAAGCCGATGCCGCCCCGGCGGGAACGCGCGCGGGCGGCCACGATCGCCGAGATCAAGGAGACCGCGCTCCGCCTCATGCACGAGCAGGGCACCACTGACCTGCGGTTCTCCGATATCGCCCGGGAAATGGGCATGACAGCTCCCGCGCTCTACCGCTACTTCGCCGACGTGGATGATCTCCTCACTGCATTGATCGTGGATGCTTTCGACGACCTTGCAAATGCGTTCGCGGAGGCGCGCGATCGCGTACCGGAGGGCGATCCGAGCGGACGACTCCTCGCGGTTGCTCAGGCCTACCGAACGTGGGCAAGCCGGGAGCCACAGCGCTTCGCGCTGATCCTCGGCATGCCGGTACCCAGCTACGCGGCACCGGACGAGGGCCCCACTACGGAGGCAGCTCGCCGCGCGATGACCCAGCTGAAGGCGCTGTTCTCCGACGCGCTCGATCGCGGCCTACTGGGGAAGCCGCTCATCACAGATGTCGACGAGTCGATCCGGCAGGCCGTGGCCAATCCGCATGAAATCGGCCACGGGGACGAGCAAATGCTGCCACCGGAGACCTTCCAGGCGCTGCTCAATTGCTGGGTGTCCCTGCACGGCTTCACCAGTCTGGAGACCTACGGGCATCTGGCGTTCCTTCCGCCCGAGGTCCGTGACGCGCTCTTCGAGGCCGTGGTACGTCTCGCCGCAGTCGCGGCTGGACTCCCCCCGCCACGGCCCGGAACCGAGTCAGGCGGCCGTATGACCGGCACCGGGTGAGTCGGCGCCTCGCGTCAGATCATTCAGCCGGCCGGAAGGTGATGTCCATCCAGGGGTGCCAGGTGGTGCCGTCTGCGGATCGCTCCCAGAACGCCGTCATCGACTGACGATCGCCGGCCACCCTTAGCGTCGATCGGACGCGTTGGGTCTGCGCACTCGAGGGCTGCGCGGCCGACGCGATGTCGCTGCCACCCTCGAAGTGGAAGACGCCGTCCTCGTCGATTGTCAGGCGCATCAGTTCGGCGTTGCCCTCGCCGTCGAAGCTCCGAGCGAGGTATCCACCGCTCCCGTCCGGTTCACCGATGATCTCGATAGCCCGTACTGGCTGGTCGCCGACGGTCACATCGACGTGGTGCACGAGGAAGTGGCCGCCGGGCAGCCTTTCGTAGATATCGGTGCCGACGACCGGGATAGCCGGTTCACCCATGACCTGACCCGACGTACGCCAGCGTCCGGCAATGGCCCAGAGCCGCTGATCAGGGGCGCGCCGTTCGTCGGCAATGTGGTCGTCGGTCATGTCCTACACGTCACTCCTGGTTCAGGTTGATCAGATTGCCGGAGGTGTCATCAAAGACCGCGTCGGGGACCACCATAGTCATCTCGCTGGTTTCATTGACAGACGCCACGCTCTGCGCCGGGCAGAGCGAATGGAACGAACGAAGGGGTCGAGATGGGCAAGGTGATCGTGAACGAGTTCATGAGTCTCGACGGAGTGGTGCAGGCGCCCGGCCTCGCCGATGAGGACAGGAGCGGCGGCTTTGCCCACGGCGGCTGGCACATGCGCTATGCGGAGGACGAGCTCGCACAGCAGTGGGTGCTCCGCGGCATTCGCGAGGCCGGCGGGTTCCTGCTCGGGCGCCGCACCTACGAGATCTTCGCCGCCTACTGGCCGAACGCATCTGCAGAGGAGCAGGTGATCGCGGAGCCGCTGAATACTAAGCCGAAGTATGTCGCCTCGACGACGCTTACAGAGCCGCTCGGATGGCAGAACTCGACCCTGGTGGACGGCGGCCTGGATGCGGCGGTGCGGGCGCTGAAGCAGGCCGGGGACGGCGAACTGCACGTGATCGGTAGCACGGAGTTGGTGCAGACGCTGATCGAACACGACCTGGTGGACGAGTACCGGCTAATGATCGACCCAGTGGTGCTCGGCGGCGGCAAGCGCATCTTCCGCGACGACGGGACACTCAGGCAGCTCCGGCTCATCGACGGCCAGGTCACGAGTACGGGCGCGATCCTCGCCACGTACGGACCCGTCGCATGACGGAAGGCGCACCATGGCAAAGCTGATCTACGCGGCGATCACGTCGCTCGACGGCTATATCGAGGATGAGGACGGCAGGTTCGACTGGGCGGAGCCAGACGAGGAGGTGCACGCATTCGTCAATGACCTCGAACGGCCGGTCGGCACCTACCTGTACGGGCGCCGGATGTACGAGACCATGGCCTATTGGGAGAGCCCGCCTGACCTCGGGGGCCAGCCGCCGGTTATCCAGGACTTCGCCGGGATCTGGCAGGCCGCGGACAAGGTTGTGTACTCAAGAACCCTGCCGGCGGTGTCGAGCACCAAGACACTGCTCGAGCGACGCTTCGACCCGGATGCAATCCGGCAGCTAAAGGCGACGGCTGCCCGTGACATCACGGTCGGCGGACCGCACCTGGCGGCTCAGGCGATGGAGGCCGACCTGGTCGACGAGTACCAGCTTTTTCTCGTACCCGTGGCGGTCGGGGGCGGCAAGCGGGCCCTCTCCGGCAAGGGCGTTCGGCTGAACCTCGAGCTGCTGGACGAACGCCGCTTTCGCAACGGCACGGTGTACCTCCACTACCGCACTCGGACGTGAACACCTGTGTAGTCGATCTATCGCGGTGTCTCCAGGTGGTCGCCAGCCACCGCGAGAAACTATGCAGCCCCCCTCCTGGGAGGCAAGATCAACACCGCGCAACGGTAGGCTGCGGCAGCCCTCCTGAACGGTCTCTCAATCGCGGCGGATCGACGGCCACGATCCCTTAGTCGGCACCGTCGACCTCTCGCTCGGCCGCCGCGTGGATCAGGGCCGCCGCTCAATGAGTATCTTTGCGGCGTGAACGCGGTCGGGCCGAGCTGGGACGCAGGCGCGATCACCTTCCGGTTTCCCGATCCTGAGCATCGGCTGACGGGCGTGCGGCTGGTCCGCGACGCTGGACGGCGGATCGTCCGGCCGGCCTTCACCTACGACGGTGGGGCCTGGCAGCTCACCATGTCCCCGCCCGACGCATGGCGGCTCGAATACCGCGTCGAGCTCCGCCACCCGACCGGCGACGTCGAGCTGATCTGCGATCCAGCAAACCCGCTCCGGGTGGGCGGCGCATTCGGCGAGCGATCGGTGTTACACCGATTCGACTACGCCGAGCCGGAATGGCTGCAAGCACCCGCAGCAGCCGGGGCCTGGCGCGAGATGGCCATCCCCTCCCCCAGGCTGGCCAGCGATGTGTGGACCCAGATCTGGTCCCCGAGCGTCGCACCGGCCGGCACCGGGGCGATCCCCGATCGCACCCTTGTAGTCCACGATGGTCCCGAGTACGACAAGCTCGCCAGCCTCGGCCAGTTCGTCGCGGCGATCATTGATTCCGAACGCGTGCAGCCGTTCCATCTGGTTCTGCTTGGACCGGGCGCGCGGGATGAGTGGTACTCGGCCAACCCCACCTACGGGCGCGCCCTGACCCACGACGTGCTGCCCCGGATCCGGGCTGAACTCGGGATCGCGCCGGGGCAGCCCATCGTGGGGATGGGGACCAGCCTTGGTGCGCTCGCCATGCTTCATGCGCAGCGCTTGCATCCGCAGAGCTTCGCGGGGCTCTTCCTACAGTCCGGCAGCTTTTTCCGACGAAGGCTCGACCCGCAGGAGTCGGCCTTCCCATGGTTCGAGCGCATTACGCGCTTCACCCGCCGGCTCGACCGGCCGGCGCGGCGGACCGTACCGATCGTCATGACTTGCGGCCGGGCGGAGGAGAACCTCGCGAACAATCGGGCGACCGCCAGCATTCTGAGCCGCCAGGGCTACCCGGTCGAGCTTTACGAGGTGCCCGATGCCCACAACTACATCGGGTGGCGGGACGCCTTCGACCCCTATCTTGTCGCTCTGCTCTCCCAGGTATGGGCCGCTACCCGGGGCGGGCCTTAACATGCGCGTCCGCCGCGTCGATCTCTACTCGCCAGTGATCGCAGCCGCCGGAACGGTTATGTGCTACGGCGATTGGGGCCGCCCCGTCCTGGTGTTCCCTTCCGAGCAAGGCCACCCTGAGGACTTCGCGAGCAATGGGATGATCGCTGCGGCAGAGGGTCTGATCGCCGATGGCAGAGTGAAGATCTACTGCGTCGACTCGTACGACAGCGTCTCGTGGGCGGCTCGCGACGTTCCGCTCGAGGAGCGCGCGCGGCGACACGGCGCGTACGAGTCCTGGATGGTAGATCAGGTCGCTCCGTTCATCCACGAGGATTGCGGTGGCCGCGAAAATACCGGTGACATCGTGACGACCGGCTGCTCAATGGGAGCGTTTCATGCCCTGAACTTCGCCTTCCGCCGCGCTGATCTCTTCCCGCAGGCGTTTTGCATGTCGGGCAACTACGACCCGTCGGTGTGGCATGGCTGGGGAGAGCGAGGGGACGCGGCGTACTTCACCAATCCCACCGACTACGTGACCCATTTGCATGCTGATCACCTCGACTGGCTGCGGTCGCGCCTGTGGATCCTGCTGGTGTGCGGACAAGGGCAGTGGGAGGACACCACCGGATCGTTGAAGTCAACCCGGCACATGGCCGGGTTGCTCGCCGGCAAGGGAATCCCGCATGAACTCGATCTGTGGGGCCACGACGTGCCGCACGATTGGCCCTCGTGGCGGGCACAGTTCGCGCATCACCTGCCACGCTTCTGCTGAGCCACAAGCATCGCCGGAGGACCTATGCCAGACGTCGACCACGTCATCGGCCTGCTGTTGGGCACCGAGGAGGACTGGCCTCGGGCGTACGAGGCGCTGGTGAGCCGGCTCGGGCCGGTGACCGATGAGTCGGGAACGAAACATAAGCTCACGACCGAACGGGTCACTATCGAGCCATTCGACTTGCGCTACCGGCCGCGGCACTCGGCCGTCATCGACCGATTGGCGTACTGGTATTACCACCCGCGCGAGTGGCTCAAGAAGGTGGCGCTCATGGACGACGTCTACCTTCTCAACAGCCCGTTCACATTCCAGGCAATGGAAAAGCACGCCGCCTACTGCGCGATGATACGGCTCGGTCTCAAAGTGCCGGAGACCGTGCTCGTGCCGTTCAAGAATCCGGTGGACAACGCGCGCTACGCGTACACATCTGAGCGCTACAACCGGCCGTTTAACCTCGATGCCGTCGCGAAGTCGCTCGGTTACCCGCTCTTCATGAAGCCGTACGACGGCGGTGCGTGGGTCGGCGTCTCGAAGATCCGGGACCCGGTCGAGCTACACAACGCGTACGACAGCTCCGGTGAGCGACTTATGCATTTGCAGCGGGGCATTGAGGAGTACGACGTCTTCGCCCGATCGCTATCCATCGGGCCGGAGACCATGGTGATGAAATTCCGACCTGAGCTGCCCATGCACGACCGGTATGCGGTGGAGCATGACTTCCTGAATGCCGCGACGGGCACGGAGGTGGTCACGATCTCCAAGCTGGTCAACGCGTTCTTCCGCTGGGAGTTCAACTCCTGCGAATTGCTGGTGCGCGGCGAGGAGGTCCATCCGATCGACTATGCGAACGCGTGCCCGGACGTCGCGCTGACGTCGCTGCACTACTACTTCCCCTGGGCCATCAAGGCCCTCTTGCGCTGGACTACGTTCTGTGCGGTGACTGGACGGCGGGTCCGATTGGATCTGGATACGTCGGAGTATTTCGCGATCGCCGACCGGGACGACCTGACCTACGGCGAGAAGCTGGCCGGATACCGCCGGCTGGCCGACGAGTATTTCGAGACCGATCGCTATCTCGACTTCTGCACGTCACGCCTGTCGCATGTCGACGAGATGGTGTGGGAGTGGGTCGGCTCGGACGACTTCGACAGCCTTCTCGTCGATACGGTGCGGAGCACCTACCCGCCGCATGAGCACGACCAGTTCATCGCCCACTTCCGCGGCCTCCTGCAGGCGTGGCTGCACGACAACGTCGGCCGATAGTCAATTGCACCGATCAAGGGTGATCAACTGCCTGGTCGAAGTGATCAGCCCCAAGATCGTAATTCCACAGCCCGTGACTGCACTGGGTCGTTGCACGGCAGCAGATCACCGAGCGCCGCTCCGATCTGGGTCGCCACTGATGGCAACCCCCCGTTTCGGTTGCCCACGGACTCTGGGCCTGGCGGCGCGTTTGTGCCAGGTTGTCGGTATGGGCCAGGAGGTCGTACGTCGCACGTTCAGCAGAGAGGACCGCCGGCAGTACCGGCTCAAGGTCAGGCAGTGCCTCGACGTTTTCGCGGAGATGCTGCGCGAGTCGCGGTTCGACTTCGAGCGACCCCAGACCGGCCTCGAGATCGAGCTCAACCTCGTCGACGACAGTGCCGAGCCGGCCATGCGCAACGCGGAGGTCCTCGCCGCCATCGCGGACCCGGATTTCCAGACCGAGCTGGGCCAGTTCAATATCGAGGTCAACATCAAGCCTCGCCAGCTCGCCGGCGGCGGTCTCGGCGCCTTCGAGCGAGAGGTGCGGGCGAGCCTCAACGCGGCCGATGAGAAGGCGCACGCCATCGGCGCGCGGATGGTAATGATCGGCATTCTGCCGACGCTGCGTCAGGAGCATCTGACCTTCGACTCGCTGTCGACCAACCCCCGTTACGCCCTATTGAACGAGCAGATCTTCGCGGCTCGCGGAGAGGACCTGCATATTGCGATCGCTGGGCCGGAGCGCCTGGTCGCGAGCGCGGATACCGTCGCGCCGGAAGCCGCCTGTACGAGCACTCAGCTGCACCTGCAGGTGAGTCCGGAGGAATTCGCGGCCTACTGGAACGCGGCCCAAGCCCTGGCCGGGGTACAGGTCGCCGTGGGCGCCAACTCGCCGTTCCTGCTCGGTAAGCAGCTGTGGCAGGAGACCCGGATCCCGCTGTTCGAGCAAGCGACGGATACCCGGCCGGAGGAGCTCAAGGCCCAGGGCGTTCGCCCTCGGGTCTGGTTCGGGGATCGGTGGATCACGTCCGTGTTCGACCTTTTCGAGGAGAATGTCCGCTATTTCCCCGCCCTCCTCCCGCTCTGCAGCGACGAGGACCCAAGCCAGGTACTCACACGCGGGGACACGCCGACTCTGAGCGAGCTGAGGCTGCAGAACGGCACGATCTGGCGGTGGAACAGACCCGTGTACGACGTCGTAACCGGGCGGCCGCATCTGAGGGTCGAAAATCGAGTACTCGCCGCCGGACCGACTGTGGCCGACACGCTTGCCAACGGTGCGTTCTACTTCGGCGTCGCGCGCATGCTCGCCGAGGATGAGCGGCCGGTGTGGTCCCAGATGTCCTTCGGTGCGGCGGAGGATAATTTCCACTCGGGAGCCCGCCATGGGATGGCCGCCCAGCTCTACTGGCCCGGGCTTGGCACGGTGCCGGTCACCGAATTGATTCTGCGCCGACTGCTGCCGCTCGCCTACCAGGGGCTCGACCGCTGGGGCATCGAACCCGACGAGCGCGATCGCCTACTCGGCATTGTGGAGCAGCGCTGCCTGAGCGGCAGCAACGGCGCGGCATGGCAGGTAGCGGGACTGCGGCACTTCGAGGACGGGAAGGGCATGTCGCGGCCCGAGGCGCTCCACGCCGTACTCCAGATGTACATCACGCATATGCATTCCAACATCCCGGTCCACGAATGGTCTCTCCCCTGACGCGAGGACTTGGGTGGAGCAGCATCTAGTGATCATTGCTGACACGCACGTCCCTGGGCGCGCACGCGACCTGCCCGTACAGGTCTGGAAGGCGATCGACACGGCCGATGTCGTGATCCATGCCGGTGACTGGGTGGACCCAGCGCTATTCGAAATCCTGGAAAGCCGGTCTCGGCGACTGGTCGCCGTTCATGGCAATAACGACGGGCCGGAGCTACGTCGGCGGCTGCCGGAGGTGGCGCGCGCGACGATCGCCGGGGTGCGCCTGGCTGTCATCCACGACGCTGGTCCGGCCACCGGCCGCGAGCGACGGTCCGCTGCTCGATTCGCCAATGAGAACGTCCTGGTGTTCGGGCACAGCCACATTCCATGGGACACCACCGCCGCCCCCACCGGTCTGCGACTTTTGAACCCGGGATCACCAACGGACCGGCGACGTCAGCCGTACTGCACCTATATGACGGCCGTTGCTGCGGATGGCCGACTGGAACAGGTCACCCTGCACCGGCTGCCACGACGTGAAAATTGAGCTACGAGGTGGCATAGTCGGCGGCGCCGAGCAGGTGGATGGACTCGTACGGTTCGTCGCCGAGGACCCAGCTGTCGTGCCCGCCGGGGATGGCGAACACATCCCCGGCCGAGAGGACGAACTCCTTGCCATTGACCATCCGCACCACGGCCCGCCCGGCCAGGACAACGCCCACATGGTCGAGTTCGCACAATGCGGTGCCTGCTGCCGGCCCCACGTCGCGGGACCAGCGCCAGCCGGGCTCGTAGCGCGCCCGGCCGATCGTCTGGCCGGCGACTTGACACAACTGGAAGTGACCGCGCGGAAACTCCCGGACCTCAGCGACGTCGAGGCTTTGGATCTCGAGTTCCATGGGCGTCCCACTCCTTCACATTCCGAGCGCGGTGCGGGCGAGGGACACGCCCGCCACCATGTGCTGCAGCTTGTGGTAGGCCACGCTCCATGATCTGGTGCGCAACCCACAGTCAGGCATCACCTGGATTCGGTCGGGACCACCAAACACATCGACCGCGTAGAGGATCCGGTCACGGACGAGCTCCGGCGACTCGATGAAGTCGGTGTGGATATCGATCACGCCAAGCCCGAGCGCTGGTCGGCCGGGCAGATCCCGGAAGCGGCGGACGATGCGATAACCCGGCCGCGCCGCGTCGCTGACGCCAAGATCACGGTTGTCGTAGTTTGCGAAACCAACCGCGTACTGCTGGCAGCCCGTCATCTGTTCGATCGTCGGGAAGAACAGCTCGTAATCGGAGAAGCACAGGTGGGTGGAGAACGTCCCGTCCAGACCCTTGACGCATGCGTCGTACGCCTCGGCCATCAACGCAACCTCGCTTGGCTCGGTCGACCCGGCCGGCTCATCGATCTGGATCCAGGTTGCGCCGAGCGCCAGCAGCGCTTCCACGTTCGGCCGAACGAGATCGCGCGCAACGTCGAGCACAAAGTCGCGGCGGGCGGCGCGGTTCACGCGTCGTCGATCGACCAACGGTTCACCGAGGTCGACGGGGCCGCGATAGCGTTCGTCGAACGACCACGCGGCAAGCGTGTACGGCCCGGTGACCGGCACCTTCACCGGCCGGCGAGCTGCTTTGCGCAGCAGCTCGTACTCGGCGTTGTGGAACGGGGCCTTTAGCGAGATGGGGCCGACGACCGCCGCCTTCGAGTAGTACTTGTTGTCGAAGCTGCGCACGCTGCCCCGGAACTCGAAGCCATTCGCGTGCGCGATCACCCAGGCATACATCTCGCTGCGCTGCTGCTCGCCGTCGTACACCACATCCACGCCGGCCCTTTCGAAGAACCGCAGGCCGAACCGGCTCGACCACTCCCTCACCTCGGCGCGCTCAGGTTGCGACAGGTCCGGTTGGTGCAACAGCTCGACCAGGCGCTCGTACCCCTCGACACCCAGGCGCTCACCCCAGTCCCGAGCGTCGGCGATGTCCGCGTCGGTCAGCGGTCTCCCGGCGACCGCTTTGACCCGCCACGCCGGCTTCGCCAGCGAGCCGACCTCGTGAGTGATCAGCGGAATCAGCATGGAATCGCCTCGCGTAGTTGCTGGGTTACCGCGCCCAGAACGCGGATCTTGTCGTCTGCCAGCGGCCGCGGTACCAGGTCGAGGTCGCAGCTGGACGACAACAAGAGCACAGGCGGCTGGGTCGCCTCGAAGATCTTCGTGGCCAGCGCCACGGTATGGTCGACGCCCTCGACCAATGACGAACGCCCGTCCAGGCACCCGAGCAACAAACCGGTCTGCCAGGTCCCGGCGAGGGCGGCGGCATCGGTCTCGGTTAGGTCGACGCCGACGGCGTCGACCGGCAGCTGGTTGAGCCGGCCGACCAGTGATCCAACATCACCGAAATAGGTGTGTACGACGAGCCGAGCGCCCAAGCCGTCACCGATGACCCGTATCGCGTTCGCGAGGGTCGGCCAGCTTTCTTCGTCGATGCCGTGGTTAGCCAGCCACGGTTCCTGAAGGTGCACGAGCTGCGCGCCGCGTCGTTCGAACTCCTCGGCCGCCGGCCGCAGCAGGTCCCGGGCCAGCGCAACCATCAGGGCGTCACGGTCATCGACGCCCTCGGCCATCCGGGAGAATGTGTACGGACCGGGAAGCAGCCCGACCTCAGTGGGCTCGACGGCGAACAGGTCCAGGTCCAGCTCGAGCGGACCGGACACGACTGGAGTCCGCACGAACGTGTTGTTGTCGAACCAGCGGACGAGCGGGCCCATGGCCAGACCAGAACAGGCCTCGACGAGCGGCCGGAAGATATCGGCCCAGGCCAGGAACCCGGAAGACACCAGGGTTAGCCCGGCCTCGCGTTGCAGGGCGAGGAACTCCGCGCGGTCGACGTCCTGCTGCGCCTCGACGACGCGCGGCGGCTGCCGGCCTCGATCAACGTCCCTGGTAGCGGCGACCAGCGCCTCCGAGCGCGGATATAGGCCATGTTGGTAGCACCCGATCTCGGTCATACCGCCATCATGGCGGCGGAGAATGCCGAGGTCTTGGCGACAATTGCCTCAGCCGACGATGCCGCGAACGAAGTGTCCCGGTGTGACGCCGATCCGCCGCCTGAACTGGGTCGTGAGGTGAGCCTGGTCGTAGAAGCCACAGGTGGCCGCGGTCTCCCCGATCGAGTGACCCGCCTCGAGCAACTGCTTCGCGCGCAAGACCCGCAGCTGCACCTGATAGGCGTGCGGCGGCATTCCGACCTGAGCCCCGAAGGTGCGAGCGAGCCGGTGCATGCTGAGCCCCGCCACGGCGGCGAGCTCGCGCAGCGTTACCGAGTCGGCGACGTGTGCATGCAGATAGTCGCGGGCCCGCCGGACGGCCCGATGCTCCGCCGGTGGGTCATGGCCCAGATCGAGGCCGCCGAACTCGGTAGCCACAGCGGCGACGCTGGCCATCAAGGCGTGCTCGCGCTCGAGCAAGGTCGCGGCGCCGGCCATCGCCCGGTGGAACCACGCGAGCGGTGACCCGGCGCCGGTCCGCGGGTGAACGACATCCGACGGATTCAGCTTCGGCTCCACCCGACCACCGTCGAGCAGCTCGGCGATTCGATTGGGATCCACGTACAACACTCGATAGTCCAGGCCCGCCGGCGCCGCCGGCTCACCCGTGTGGATCTCTCCGGCTGGGATCACAAAAACGCTGCCGGCCGGCGCGAGATAGCGGCGTCTCGCGCAGTCGAACGCCGCCGCGCCGCCAGTCACGACGGCGATACACACCGTCTGGTGCCAATGCGGCGCATATCGATATCGCACGAAATGTGCTTGCAACGCCTCGACGCCTGGGAGGTCGGGATCACGCAGCATCCGGGACCACTCGCCAGGCACGCCGGTGTCCACGAACCGGTTCGCCGCCATCGGGTTCAGGCTATTCCGCTCCGGCCGTGGCGCCGACGTTCCATCGGCTCGATTGATCGTGGAGCTGACACAGCTCCCGCGTGGGTGTCACACTCACGACGTCGCTCTGCCGGGTTGCCGGATGGCCCGACTGACACAGTCTGAGGGTGGGAGGTGGCAATGGTTGGAGCTCTGCTGCTCGGCTTCGCCGCGGGAGTGATCGCGCGTGCCCTCATGCCGGGCGACGTGTTCCGGCACATGAGTGGACCCAGTTCTTGGCTGGTCTCCCTGATTGTGGGGCTGATCGGGGCCCTGGTCGGCTACTTCATCTTCACCGTCCTTCTCGGTATCGGTGATACGGACATCTTCGACTGGGGCGGCATCGTGGGAGCGATTATCGGCACGCTGATCGTGCTCCCGATCGCCGGGTGGATCCTGCGCCGCACAACCTGAGCCGGGCTCCATCCAGCCCGGCTACGCGGCTGAGCCCGTGGGATGCGTACCCGCGGACCCGGCCAACGCAAAGAGACTTCGGACACGCGTCGCAGCACCGTGCCGACCCATCGCAAACCGGGGAGGCGCAAGTCCGCGCATCCCCGACCGCAAGCGCCGGCGCTCCGGCCAAGCTGGTCGAGGATCAGGCGATGTGCGAGGGCTGTGAGTTTCCGAGCCATCGGATCAGGCAGTGTGCGAGGACCGTGAGTTCCCGAGCGATCGCGATCGGGCAGTGTGCTAAGACCTTGACGAATTGGCCGTCCTCGTCATGGTCTTGGCACATTGCTCGATCCCTGTCACCGCAAAACTCATGGCTCCGGCACATTGCCTGATCGTTCGACCGCGCCCCGGCCCGGCTGAGCGACCGACTTCCAGTTAAGGCGGCAAGGCCAATTGGTGTTGCATCGAGGCGTTTCCGCCGGCGCCTTGGATGCCGTCCGTGCTACGTCCGTGTCTTTGTCGGGCCCTGTCGCCGCTGGCGGAATGCAGCGGCCTTTACCCGGTTTTGGCAAGTGGTTGAGCAGAACCGGCGGGTGCCGTTGCGGGACGCATCCACAAAGACCCGGTCGCAGTTCTCGGCACTACACACTCCGAGCCGGTCCGCGTACTCGCTGCCGAGCACGCTGGCCAGACCGGTAGCGCAGATGGCGGCCCAGCTGGACACAAGCCCCGCCTCGAGCGGGTGATAGTGCAGGTGCCAGCTCTGACCGTCATGCTGGGCGAGCACCGGCCGCGCGCCGCTGCTGGTCAGCAGGGCGTTGATGTGTTCGGCCGCGCCATCGACATCCTCCCGGTCCACACGCGCGAAGACGACCCGCAGCTCGCTTGCCAGCTGGGCCAGGCCGACCACATCGGATGCGGTCACCTCGACAGCGTCCTCCGGTGGTAGGGCGCGGGAAACCACAGCCGCGTCATACGGCGGGGTGTAATCCCGGCCGCGGGCCTGACCCGGCGTCAGCTCATTTACCAGCCTCACGGCGATGGTGATCGCTGCATCCAAATGACTGCCAAAATTCACTTGACCAGTTATGCTCCTTCTCGTAACGTCGTCACTGGCAAACAGAGTAACACCAGTTACCCGCGAGGGAGGAACCATGCAGGAGCAGCTCAGTGCGGCGATCTTGGCGGACCGACTGCGCGACGCGATGCAATGGCGCATCGCGTGCCTTGCCATACGAACCACCGGGAGCACCGGTTCGCCACCGGCCTCGTCTAGGCCTGGGCCGGCTTTCCACGTACTCGGCCACCCGCGCTACGCGCCAGCGACCAAGATCCGTTGAGCCGATCAATTCTAGTTGACCCGGCGGCGAGGGCCGAGGTCGCCAAGATCGACAAGTGCATCGGTTGCGGTCACGTCCGGCGCATCGGCTGCGATCGCCGCGGCTGCCCGCTCTGCGGCTTCGGAGAATTGGGGGCCAGTGATGAGTTCGACGAGCGCCGCCGCGATCTCGGCCGGTGCGGCCGCCGACGGCAGGTGGAGACCGGCACCCAGCTCTGCAACGCGTCCGGCATTGAACTCCTGGTCTCGTCCAAGCGGAAGCAGTAGAAGCGGCCTGCCGTGGGCGAGAGCTCGCAGGGTAGTCCCGAGTCCGCCATGGGTGACAACCGCCCCACAGGTTGGCAGCAGCTGATCGTGATCCGCGTATTGGACCGCGTTGACGTTCCTCGGGAGGGGGATGTCGCCCACTCCCACGGCCGGGCCGAGCGTGAGGATTGCGTCCACCTCCTGACTGCCGATCGCGTCGCACACTCGCCGCACCAGCGAAGCTTGGCCGTCCATTACCGTGGTGCTGAAGCTAAGGAGAACGAGCGGTCTCCCCTGGGCGGGATCCGCACCGGTCGGTCGCGTGACGCCGAGCGGTCCGGCGTGGACGACGCTCGGCGGATAGTCACCGGCTAGATCAAACCACCGCGGGACGGTCACGAGAAGCAACGCGGCTGACTCCCAGGCAGCCAGATCGTCGACTACGGGCGGCAGGCTGAGCCGCCGGCGGGTGATATCGAGCTGCGCTCGATCGGTCGTCCATGCGCCGCCGCCGCGTAGCATCTGGGCGCGGGCGAGCCCGTACGGGAAATGCACGAGCGAGGCGGTGGGGGTCCGCGTCGCCTCAGCCGCCGCGATTCCCGCCGGGAGCATGCAGTCGACGATCATCAACCGCGGCCGGACCTCGGCCACGACGTCGCGCACATCGAGGGCCACCTCCGCTCCGGCGGCAGTCGCCATAAGACGCGCGGCCTGATGTTCAAAGGCCAGCTCGACATCCGGATCGGGGGTACGCCGATAACTGATCACTTCGAAGCCGGCAGTCAGCGCGGCCGCCCGGGTTGCGGCCGAGGTGAGCGCGGACACTGTATGACCGCGGGCGGCGAGCAGCCTGCCCGCGGCGAGGAGCGGCGGCAGATTTCCCCCGCTGCCCCAGCTAACGATCAGGACGTCGGCTCGCACCGAACCCTTGCCTCATGCGTGACTAGCGACTGCGAAGGCGGCCTCGGTCTCGGCCCGAGCTGCGGATCGCGACCCTGATCGGGCTGCCGAGCGGCCCACGCATCACGGGCCAGGCTGCCACAACCTGGTCGTGCTGAGCGGGCCAAACGCGCCGGCGATGGGCGCCGCTAGGCGCGGATCTGTAGGACGACTTTCCCGCCGGGGTGCTTGCCCTCCAGGATTCGGTGCGCTTGCTCCGCCGCGGCTAGAGGCAGGATGTGGCTGACGATCGGCCGGATCTTTCCCTCCGCAAGCATGGCCGCGACCTGGCGCGTGCGGGCGCCGTCGTTGCCGATCAGAACACCGTGCAGAGAGATGTTCGTGTCCACCACGTAGTCCAGGTCAAGCGCAGTTGGGGTGACAATCGCGGCCACCGCGCCGTAAGGGCGCAAGGCTGACAGTGACCGATCCAGCATGATGCCGCCCACGAGGTCGGCAACGGCATCGACGCGGCCGTCAGCAAGCTCGATTGCGCGTGAAGGCACGTCCTCGCAGGTGTAGTCGATGCACGCCTTCGCGCCGCATGTACGCATTTGCGCATGCATCGCTCCGCGGCCGACTCCGATCGGGAAGAGCCCCTGGGCAGCCGCAATCTGCAGGAGAAAGAGGCCCACCCCGCCGCTCGCCCCCAGCACAAGGAGCCGAGCGCCAGGATCGAGCCGCAGCCTGTTCAACACGGTCAGGGCCGTGCCGACCGCGAGGGGGGTCGCCGCGCCATCGATGTACGAAACGGAGGGCTCTAGCCGCGCGACCACATCGGCGTCGACAACGACAAGCTCCGCGTAACCCCCGGCTCCGTCCGGGAAACCGAGCAGCGCCATCACCCTGTCACCCACCCGGACCACATCAACATTTGATCCCACCATGTCGATCACACCGGCGACGTCGTAGCCCAGGATGCAGGGTGTGGTGAGCCCCGCCCAGCTTCCGTCGGCGCGGTTGCCGGTATCGACGGGATTGGTTCCGGCGGCATGAACGGAAATGCGTACCTGACCAGGTCCCGGCTCCGGGTCCGGAACATCGGAGAGCACGAGCTGCCCAGGGCCGCCGAACTCATAGACGACGCTGGCCTTCAAGCGCCTTGACCTCTCTGCCTTAAGCCCTGCCGGTTAGTCGCTCGGGTTGCCGTCGTCGGCGATCCCGAACACTAAAACACAACTTCCGGCTAGGGTCCAAGAAGCGAGGAGTTGGCTACGGCGGAGACGAGGGTGGCTATGGCAGATCCGACGCCGTTCACGATCGGCGCCGACGCGAGGTGTACCGATGGGATCTGTGGCGAGGTGAGCCGCATCGTGGTGGACCCGGTCGCGCGCGCGATCACACATCTCGTGGTCGAACCGAAGGGCCGCAAAGGGCTCGGTCGGCTCGTCCCGGTTGGCGTTGTCGATGTGACGGGAGGCGAGGTCCGGCTCCGCTGCACGGTTGCGGACTTTGAGAAGCTCGACTCGGCCGAGGAGACGCAGTTCGTCCCTGGAACCAGAGGCTATGCGGCCTATGGCCCGGAACAGGTACTTTCCTGGCCCTATGCAAGCCTCGGTGGCGGCCCGAGTGTGGACGGCGAGACGGTCAACGGGGTCTCTGGCACCATCACGTACGACGCGATCCCATTGGGAGAGGTGGCCGTTCGGCGCGGCCAGCATGTTCATGCCACCGACGGAGACATTGGGTTGGTCGATGGCCTGGTCATCGACCCTCGCAACCACCACGTGACTCACGTGCTCCTACAAGAAGGCCACTTGTGGGGCCGCAAGGAAGTGGCGATCCCGATCAATGCTGTCACCGATTTCGATGACGGCATCCGGCTCGACCTGACGAAGCAGGAAGTACAAGATTTGCCGCCCGTTTCTATCGATCGATCCCAGCGCTTCAGTTGAGGCGTCATCTGAGTCGTGGCCATCCGGATCTTCCGAGCCGCGTGCGGCCATCGGCCAGTGTCAGACGGTCACGGCGACGGTGACAAGTGTTAGAGCAGTGACACCGACGATGGTTCGGATCACGTGACCGCGCAGCCATTGAGTTCGTAGCCCCTCGAGGTCCTGTGTGGTCGCCGCGCTGGAGTCAACCATTCGTCGCTGAAGGGGGACCAGCCAAGCCGCGGAGCCAACCAGGACGAGCAGGAACCCGCCCGCCGCCAGCATGGCCAGCGCACGCGCGCCGCCGTCGACGGTGGCGGCGAAGCCGATCGTCGAGGCGAGGCTGATAGCGAGGAGGGCCGGCTGCAACCGGTCGACCCGGCGCAACGTGTGCGCGAAGGCGGTCCGAAACTCCGGAAGGCTGTGCTGGCGCCAGGCCGGAACGCGCTCCCAGGCGATCGAGACCACGCTGCCGGCGAACAGCCCGCCGCTGAGCAACATCACCACCGCCCACCACTGACTCATCCGACCTCGCCTCCGTTCGTACTCGCGTCCTCGGTTTGGGCGTCCTCGAGCGCGCGGCAAAGCTGGTCGAGGACGCGGGCGGTCGTCTGCAGGTCGGTCGTACTGATCCCGCTTGCAAGCCTGTTCACCCACGCCGCCTGCCGCTCGTCGACCGCCGCGTACGTCTCCTTGCCCCGATCGGTGAGACGGATCAGCGGCGACCGGCGATGGTCGGTATTCGGCGTCAGCTCGAGAAGGCCGTCCCGGACAAGCCGCTGTACCGTCGCATGCACGCTCTGCCGAGCGAGGCCCATCCGGCGGGCGATCTGTGGCGCGGTCAGGGGCCGCTGCGCGAGCACGATCGCCCCGAGCACCTGCCACCGTGCCGATGTCAAGCCATCGGCGGCGGCGAGGTGATCTCCGGCCGTGACCAGCAGGCCGTTCGCCCGGAACGTCGACAGGATCACGCGCGTGGCCGCCTCTCCGACTGGTGTTCGTAGACTGTCCATTAGTTAGGAGCCTGACATATAGACAGTCGACTGTCAATGTGCCCCCGGGACATTCTGCTCCACCAGCCCGGCAGCGCCGGGCCGCGTTCACCTACACGACGGGCATGCCACAACATCCGATCACTCCCCCTCCTCTAGGCAGGCTGGCTGCGGCAACAACGCTGGTTGAGCAGACCCAGCCGGCGCTCCGGCGCGCTACGGTTTGACCATGCGGCGATGTTGATGCCCGCTGGCTGGCCTCCTGAGCGCACCAGACCCTCGCGCACGAGGACCTCCTGTGCGACGGCCCACGGGCCGTTTCGCACCCATCCGTTCCGGATCAACGGGAGGTCATCCGTGTTCTTCAACTTGCCCAGGTCGGCCAGCGACGAGGAGCGTGCCTATCTCGCGACGTTGCGGCCCTCGCGGATCCGCGAGGTGCAGGCGGGCCGCCTCGGCTGGACATCGGTTGATGTAATCGACATCGAGTCGGGCGACGGCGTCGTCATCCGGGCGCTGCTCGAGCGCTTCGGCGTCCTCGTCCGGCTGTTCCGGATAGGCCAGGCCCGGCACCTGGGCGCCGTGCTCGGCGGCGAGGCCAACGCGCCGTACGTCCTGGTGACCTGCCACGGCGACGACGGTCGCATCGTGCTGCCTAGCCTCGCCGAGGAAATCGAGCGCTTCCAGCCCGTGCATGGGACGGCTGGGCCCGCCGAGCTGCGCCCGCTCGTCCGGCTGTCGCCGGGGGCGGTGGTCATCAGCACCGGCTGCGACACCGGCACCCGCGAGCTGGCCGACGCATACTTCGACGGGGGCGCCAGCGCATACATTGGTCCGGCCGGAGCGCCGTTCGGCTACGCCAGTACCTTCGCGCCGCTGCTGCTGTTCTACGAGCTCACCGAGGGCCGCTCGCTTCCAGAGGCAGTCGGGCGACTCCGCTGCCACGACCGCGAGCTGTCGATGTGGCAGCTCTTCCAGCCATGAACGACAGCAGCATCGCGGCCGTGCCTCGCGACGGCGAAGGTGGGCTCTGTTTGCGTTAGCGATCATACGCGATCTTGACCACGAATCTTGCGGAAGAGCTGTTCAACGGCAGCCCATAGGGCTTGACATGAGCCAGCGCCATAGTTCTATAGTGCTATGAACATAGATAAATAGGAGCTGCGTTGATCGAGTTTCACCTGGACGGTCGCTCGGGTGTCGCCCCCTACATGCAGCTGATCCAGCAGGTCCGGCAGGCGATGCGGCTGGGGCTGCTGACCGAGGGTGACCAGCTGCCCACGGTCAAGGACGTGGTGGCGAAGGTGGCGATCAACCCGAACACGGTGCTCAAGGCGTACCGGGAACTCGAGTACGAGGGTCTGGTCGCGGCGCGTCCCGGGATGGGCACCTTCGTGGTGCGGACGCTGACCGACCAGTCGCTGCCCGCGCACGGCCCGCTGCGCGAGGAGCTGCGCGGCTGGCTGGCCAGGGCGCAGGCGGCCGGGTTGGACGCGGAAAGCATCGAGGCCCTGTTCGCGACCACGTTCTACACGTTGATAAGGGAGTCCGCATGACCAGCGCAGTGTTGCAGGCCGAGCGCCTGTCCAAGCGGTATGGGCGGCGCGAGGCGTTGTCCGAGTGCACGATTGCCGTCCCGCCCGGCCGGGTGGTGGGACTGGTCGGCCCGAACGGGGCCGGCAAGACCACCCTGCTGCACATCGCGGTGGGGCTGCTGGCGCCCACCGCGGGCCGGATCGAGGTGCTCGGCGGGCACCCGGCGTCCGGTCCGGCGCAGCTGGCCAGGGTGGGCTTCGTCGCGCAGGACGCGCCCACCTACCCGGGCCTGTCGATCGCCGACCACCTGCGGTTCGGTGCCCGCACCAACCCCGGCTGGGATCAGCGGCTGGCCGCGGACCGGATCACCAACCTCGGCCTGGATCCGGGCCAGAAGGCCGGCAAGCTGTCCGGCGGGCAGCGCGCGCAGCTCGCGCTGACCCTGGCCCTGGCGAAGCGGCCGGAGCTGCTCATCCTCGACGAGCCGGTGTCCAGCCTCGACCCGCTGGCCAGGCGGGAGTTCCTGCAGGGCCTGATGGCGCACGTCGCCGACCACGGCGCGGGTGTGATCCTGTCCTCGCACCTGGTCTCGGACCTGGAACGCGTCTGCGACTACCTGATCGTGCTGGTCGACTCGCGGGTCCGGGTCGCCGGCGAGGTCGACGACCTGCTGGCCAGCCACCACCGGCTCACCGGCGCCCGCCGCGACCCGGCCGACCTGCCCGGCGGCACCACGGTGATCGAGGACAGCCACACCGACCGGCAGTCCACCCTGATCGTGCGCAGCCCTACCCCGATCGACGACCCGTCGTTCACCGTCGAACAGCTCACCCTCGAAGACCTGGTCCTGGCGTACATGTCCCGGGCCGCCGCCAACCCCCTGCCCGTATTGGAGACCACCCGATGATCTGGTTCACCTGGCGCCAGTTCCGCACCCAGACCTGGGTCACCGTCGGCGGCCTGGCCATCCTCGGCGCCCTGCTCGTCCTCACCGGGCTCAGCATCGCCGACGCCTACGACACCAACGTCCCCGGCTGCGGCAACACCTGCGCCAACGCGATCGACGCCTTCCTCCGCGACGCGAGGACCGGCACCAACGGCATCGCGTACAGCCTGGCCACCTACGCCATGTACCTGCTGCCCGCCCTGATCGGCGTGTTCTGGGGCGCCCCGCTGATCGCCCGCGAGCTCGAGACCGGCACCCACCGCCTCGCCTGGAACCAGACGATCACCCGCACCCGCTGGCTGGCCACCAAACTCGCCATCATCGGCGCGGCGACCGCGGCGACGGTCGGGCTGCTCAGCTGGGCGATCACCTCCTGGGCGCACCACATCGACAACGCCGCCGGCGACCGGATCAAGCCGCTGATCTACGGCGCCCGCGGCGTCGTCCCGATCGGGTACGCGCTGTTCGCGTTCATCCTCGGCGTCACCGCCGGCATGCTCATCCGCCGCACCGTGCCCGCCATGGCCACCACGCTCGGCGTCTACCTCGCCGCCGTGGGTGCCATGCCGCTGTGGATCCGCGAGCACCTCACCCCGGCCGTGCACACCACCAAGGCGCTCGACATCGACCAGCTGACCACCCTGGGGTTCGGCCAGGACGGCAACATGCGCGTCTTCGCCGAGGCCCCCAGCCACGCGTGGGTGCTGTCCAACCAAACCATCACCACCACCGGCGACGTGTTCACCGGCCCGGCCAACCCGCAGTACTGCGCACCGGGCGTCTCGCCCCAACGCTGCGAGGACTGGCTGGGCACCCTCGGCCTGCGCCAAGACCTCAGCTACCACCCCACCAGCCACTTCTGGTCCCTGCAGTGGGCCGAGACCGGGATCTTCGTTGGCCTCGCCGTCCTGCTCACCGGGTTCTGCTTCTGGTGGATCCGACGCGTCGCCTGAACCGCCGACCACGACCGGTCGACCCCCACGCCGGTCGGTCGTGGCCGATCTCACGAAGGATGCTCGACATGCGCCAGACCCAGATCCGTAAACCAACCAAGCGAACCACCGATCGTGGCTGGCCTGGTGATCGCCGCACAGGAAAATCGCGCCGGCATGCCGAAGCCTGCCAATGCTTCGAGCCAGTGATGGGCCGACTACGACGGACCTCGGCTCGCCGCCGCCGCTAGAAGATCAAGCGAAGACTCCGAGGAGAGGGCAATGACCGCCACCACCGAGACGCTCGAGGCCACCAAGAAGCTCGCGCGCGACCACAGCGACCAGGGATTCCATCAGCACAACCCGGCCAAGGGGGCGCGGATGACCGAGAAGGCACGGCTCACCGGCCTCGTTGACGGCCGCCGCAAAGATCACTGGCTTTGGTCAGCGGAAGCCGCGGCGGCGCCCGCGGGACCGGTCGGCGAGACCGCCGCGCAGCGCACCGCCCGGTTCGAGCGGGACGCGCTGCCGCACCTGCGCCGGATGTACGCGGCGGCGCTGCGGCTGACCGGCACCCGGGCCGACGCCGAGGACCTGGTCCAGGA
>JBKOZJ010000120.1:0-28496 GCA_046725875.1 Actinomycetota bacterium | reverse complement strand
GCGCGGGCGACCGCCCGTAACCCCGGACGTCGTAACGGATAAGCCGATACCGATCCTTGAGCCGGTTGACGACCGGATCCCACATTCGGGAATCGCCGACACCCGCATGGAGGAAGACAACGGGCGTACCGTCACCGGTTCCCTCGGCCACCACTTCGCCGCCAGCAACTGGGATCTCGTAGTTGGTGGTCGTCATCGCGACCAGTCTGGCATCCTCGGCGGGGCGAGTAGTCACGAGCCCATATCTCTCCGGACTCGGCTCATCACCGTCTCCTCGTCTCGACCGCCGGCGGGAGCCCTGGCGGGCGCCTGGGCCCGGCTCGGACGCGGCAGCAGAAGCGCGGGTACCAGGGCGGCGGCAATGAGACCGGTAGCCACCCAGAAGGCGGTGCCGAATGCCTCGGCGACCAGCGCGGTCGTCCGTGACTGCGCCGACAGCCCCGCGATCCCTTCGACGCCGCCGTGGAAGTCTGGCACCTGCGCCGCAATCGCTCGTTGGAGGACGATCGCGAGCAGTGCGGTGCCGATCGCGCCGGCCATGCGCTGAATCACGTTGAGCGCGCTGGTCGCTTTGGGCGTCTCCGCGCGGCTGAGTGTCTGGAATACGGCCGCCATCGAAGGTGCGACCGTGCTGCCGATCCCTAGCCCGATGACGAACAGCGCCGCACTGAGGAAGGCGTCCGAGGTGTCCGCCCCGACCTGCGTGTACGCGAGCATGCCGAGCGCAGCCACCGCTGTGCCGGACGAGACGACGAGACGGGCGCCGATCCGGTCGGTCAGCCGGCCGGCCAGCGGCATCGCCAGCGCTGCCCCCACGCCCTGGGGCACGAGCAGCAGACCGACGTGCAACGGGCTCTCGTGGCGGACGAGCTGGTAGTAGAGCGGCAGGAGCAGCAGCGAGCCGAAAAGCGCGAGCATCAGGAGGATGTTCAGCCCGGCCGCGGTGGCGAAACTGCGGCGTCGGAACAACGAGACGTCGATCAGTGCGCTCGCGCCCCGGCCTCGAGCATGCCAGCCGTAGAGTGCGACAAGCGCCAGACCGCCCACCGTGGTGGAAGCCACGAGCGGGTCGGCGAAGCCACCGCGGTTCCCTGCCTCCGACACCCCGTAGAGGAAGACCGCGATACCGGGCGAGAGCAGGGCCAGGCCGCGCACGTCCAGCCGTTGACCCAGGCGTGGCCGCGCCTCCGGGAGCAACCGCAGCGCGGCCAGCACCGCGGCAATACCGACCGGAATGTTGATGTAGAAGATCCAGCGCCAGCTGACTTGATTAACGATTGCGCCGCCGATGATGTTGCCGAGGATCGGGCCGAGCAGCATCGGTACGCCGATCGCGCTCATCATCCGGCCCATCCGCTGTGGTCCAGCCGCCTGGGCGAGGATCGTCTGGCCGACCGGCACGATCATGCCCGCCCCGAGTCCCTGCACCACCCGGAAGCCGATCAACGCATTGATCGACCATGCGGCACCAACGAGTACCGAACCGACGATGAAGACTAGCAGCGCGGCGACCCAGACCCGCTTCGCGCCGAACCGCTCGCTGGCCCAGCCCGTGATCGGGATGACGCTGGCGAAGGCGAGCATGTAGCCGGTCAGCACCCACTGGATCGTCGAGATCGACGTATCGAAGTCCCGTCCCAGGCTCGGGATCGCGACGTTCACGATCGTCAGATCCAGAACAGTCATGATCATGCCGAGGACGACGACCCCGCCGAGCACGAGGATCTCGCGGTCGAGACGTGCCCCGGTCCGGGAATGAGCGATCTTGTTTGTTGCGTGGCCCTCGTTCACATCCGTCTTCCCTCATTCTTGATCTAACACTAACTTTATATTGACATTAAAAATGGTGTGGCATCAAGATGTGTTCTAGACTGTGGACATGACCTCCGGGCTGGGATTGCGGGAACGCAAGAAGCAGCAGACGCGGCTCAAGATCGCTGCGACGGCGCGCCGCCTCTTTCTCGAGCGCGGCTTTGATGGCGTAACTGTGGCGGATGTTGCCAGTGAGGCCGATGTCTCATCTGGAACGGTCTTCAACTACTTCCCGACCAAGGAGGACCTCTTCTACGGCGAGATGGAGATCTTCGAGGCTGGGCTGATCGATGCCGTCCATGATCGCCGCCCCGGCGAGTCCGCGCTGGCCGCCGTGCGCCGCGTCGTCATCGACGGGACGCCCCGCCTCGCGACTGACGAGACCGCCGAACTCATCGCCGCGGCGGCGCGCATCGTCCGCGCCAGCCGCGCTCTGCAGGCGCGCGAACGAGAGATTGTTGCCGGCTACATCGATGACCTCGCAGCGCTGATCGCTGCCGAGACCGACCGTCCGGCCGGCGATGTCGAGGCCGCCGCTGCCGCGGCCGCTCTCATCGGCGCCCAGCGAGCACTGGTCGCCTACGTCCATGCCGGCGTCCTCGCCGGCCGCCGGGGTCCCGAGCTCGCGGCCGACGTACGGGCACAGGCAGAGCAAGCCTTCGCGCGGCTCGAGGAAGGCCTCGGCAACTTCGCCGTCAGGGGAGAGACGCAGTAAAGCGATGCCGGGCAGCCACGGGGGAAGCCGCCCGGCATCGCGTCTCGTCGCTCCGACGGGGGACACGGAGCGCAGACGCAGTATTACACGCTGCCGTGTCGCTGTGCACGGCCTGGCGAGATTATTCGGGCTGCGACGTCGAGATCACTGTCCAGCTGTTGCTGCTCCGGCACCGATGAAGCGCAGCACACCGGCTCAAACGGCACCGATCATCCCGGACCCGCATGCATGCTTATGCAATCCGAAAACGGCGCACCTCGCCACCAAAGCCGGCAGAGTCGTGTCGCGAGGTGGCGTCGCCAAGGCGATTCGGTACGGTCGTCAGAGGATGACGGCGTGACGGCAGCTAGTCGGTAGGGCGTAGGGGTTCGGCGGCGGGGGTGGTGTCGACCGACGGGCGTGCGCCGCTTCCACTGGGGGTCGCGTCGGTGCCGGGCAGCTCCTTGCGGACAGGCTCGATGGCAGCCGGACCGTCGGGCTGGTAGCCCACGGGAGCCCCGCGCGCCGGCTCACGCCCGCTGTTGGCGTAGACGACGGAGATGTACGGCAGCACAAGAGCGCCGATGAGGAAGACAGCGCGCAGCCATCCATGGGTGACGATGGCGAGCACAAAGCAGACCGTGCGGATCCCCATCGATATCGCGTAGCGGATCTGCCGGCGGCCGACATCTTCGGTCAGCCCCCGGCGCGCGCCCGTGATCTCGTACACCGGCTTGCTGGATCTGTCCCGCTGCATCCTGGCCTCGGCCCTGCAACTGACGCCGACCCGACGTGCGACCTACTCGAGTTGCTGTCCAATAGCCGGGACGGCGGCTGCGCCTTCTCCCCTTCACATTACGCCTGGTCCGGCCATCCGAAGCGCCGGGCGCCCCCCGGACAACCGCGGTGCTGGCCTTCGCTCTCAGGAGCTCAGCGGTGCCGCGGGGGCGGTGCCGAGGTGGTGCCGGAACCAGTCTCGGGCAAGCGCGGAGACCCGTTCCAGGGCACCCGGCTCCTCGAACAGGTGCGACGCGCCAGGCACGATCTCCAACCGTTTGGTACCGCGGAGCTGCTCCAACGCCTGCCGGTTCAGCTCGATCACCTGGACGTCCCGTTCTCCGACGATGAGCACGGTCGGGGCGGTTACTCGGCGGAGGGCGACCGCGGCGAGGTCGGGTCGGCCCCCGCGGGATACCACGGCCCGCACGACCGCGGGACGCTCCGCGGCGGCGATGAGCGCGGCGGCAGCACCCGTGCTTGCGCCGAACAGACCGAGCGGTCGGGCCGAGGTGGCCGGTTGACTGGCGAGCCAGTCGATGATCCCGGCGAGGCGGCCGGCGAGTAGTGGGATATTGAACCGCAGCTCCCGGGTGACCATGTCGGTCTGCTCTTCGTCACCGGTGAGCAGGTCGACGAGCACGGTGCCCAACCCGGCCTGCTGGAGGACTTCGGCGACCTGTCGGTTCCGCGGGCTATGCCGGCCGCTCCCGCTGCCGTGCGCGAACAGCACCACGGCTCCATCCTGGTTCGGCAGCTTCAGATCGGCCTCCAGGCGCAGCCCCTCCAGGGGGATCTCCACCAGCTCGTCAACGAACATCGCCGCAGTCTTGCTTTCGTCCACGGCCCTGCTCTACCCGACCTGACCCGGACCTACCAGCGACCTCGCGACCGGAGCCCACCGCCTCGCTGCGGGCGATGAAGCGCGGCGCACAACGGGGACGGCAAGCTAGAACCATGAGGGTTGCCGCAGTCGTCTTCGACCTCGACGGCGTTCTGATTGATTCCGAGGGTGTTTGGAACGCTGCTCGAAGAGACGTCACCCAAGAGCACGGTGGCCATTGGCGACCGGATGCGCACCTCGTGATGATGGGCATGAGCTCGACCGAGTGGTCGACGTATATGCACGACGACCTCGGCGTGACGCTTTCGCCGGAGCATATCTCTCAAGCAGTCGTATCGCGCCTGGAGGAGCTCTACCGCAAGCACTTGCCACTATTGCCGGGCGCGCGGGACACAGTGGTCAGTTTCGCGACCGTGTGGCCGCTCGGACTTGCCTCCTCGGCAAACCGCCCGATTATCGAGCTGGTACTCACGATCGCCGGGCTAGCGGACCGGTTCGCCGCCACCGTCTCGTCCGAAGAGGTTCCGCACGGCAAGCCCGCACCGGATGTGTATGTCGAGGCGGCACGCAGGATGGGCGTGCCACCCGAGCAGTGCCTCGCCGTCGAGGATTCCAGCAACGGCATCCGGAGCGCGGCCGCGGCCCGCATGACCGTCATTGCGATCCCGAACCGCGAGTTCCCGCCGACGCCCGACGCGCTCGCGCTGGCAAATGATGCGGCCGAGTCGCTCATGGAGCTAACGCCCAACCGGATTGAGCGAATGGAGGTCCGAAGATGAGCGGATCGACGAGCAACGAGTGCCTGCGGTCGACGGCTGCTAAGCCTACTGCGCCGCGCTGACCGAGCTCATGTTGAAGTCTTCGATCCGGATCGGCGGCATGGCCGTCCGGGTGAAGTAGTCGCCGAACTCCCGAGGCAGCGCGAGCTCCGTGCGGCCGATCTCGGCGAGCCGACCGAGCAGATCGACCGGACTCTCGTTGAAGCGGAAGTTGTTGACCGCCGCCGTCACCTCGCCGTTCTCGACGAGATACACCCCATCTCTGGTCAGCCCGGTCAGCAGCAGCGTCTGCGGGTCGACCTCCCGGATGTACCAGAGGCAGGTCAGGAGGAGACCGCGGCCGGTGTTGTCGATCATGTCGTCCAGCGACCGCTCGCCATCCGCGGGACCCTCGAGGATCAGGTTGTCGATCGGCGGCGTGACTGCGTCGCCGGTCTCCTGTGCGGACGCTCGGGTGTGGATGAGCGCGTTCAGGATCCCCCTATTGATCCACTCGGTCGGGGCTAGCGAGAGTCCGTTATCGAACACCGATTGCGTCCGGTCCGAGGCGTGGGCGAGAGCGAACGGCGCACACCTCAGCCCGGCCGCGTTCGGGTCGCTCCGCAGGGTCACCGGGGTACTGGCAAGCTGCTCGCCGATCCGGGTCCCGCCGGCGGGTCGGGAAAAGACGGTGTGCCCGTCGTGCGCATCGCGCCCACCCGCCGACCAGTAGAGGTACGTCATCAAGTCGGCCACGGCCGCCGGAGGGAGCAAGGTCTCGTACCGTCCCGGCGGGGCGTCGACCCGTCGCCCTGACCAGCCGAGCCTGCGGGCCACCTCGTCGTCGAAGGTCTTGACATCGACGTCGGTGAAGTCACCTGTAGATGCGCCGACCCAGACAGAGCCTCCGGTCGCCGGCGCCTTGCCGGTGATCTCTACCGTGCCGGTCGGCTGGTCGTGCCGGAGCCGGACGCCGGTGCTCGTACCGAGGTAGGTGGTGGTCATCCGATGCTGTGCGAATCCGTACAAATCCCGGCCCTCGGCCCGTGCCCGGCCGAATGCGTCGCCGAGCGCCGGAGCGAAGGCGGTGAATACGTCGATCGAGGTCTCGGCCGGTGGTGTATCCCAAGCCGACAGAGCGAGCGCGGCGTCGGGTGACAGCAGCGGCTGAGCATCCTCGGCTGGCGATCCGGACCGTGCCGACGCCTCCGCCGCCCGCACAACGTTCTCGATCTCCTCTGAAGTGACGCTCGAGCGGGAGATAACGCCGGCCGCGACCCCGCGGGATCCGCCCGCGATCGCGATGACCGTTAGCCGGCGAGACCTGGTAGCCCCGTTGGTCGTTAGCGTGTTCCCGGCCCATCGCAGATTGGCGGTGGTCTGTTCGTCGGCGATGACGATGCAGCCGTCCCCGGTGGACAGGTCGAGTGCTCGCTCGACGATCTGCTGTGGGGTGGTCGCCGTCACCGTCCGGCCTCCTGCACTGCGTTGAGGATGCGTACGCCGTTGAACACCGCCGCCGGGCAGCCGTGGCTCACGGCCGCCACCTGCCCCGGCTGGCCCTTGCCGCAGTTGAACGCGCCGCCGAGCACATAGGTCTGCGGCCCACCCACCGCCCCCATGGAGCCCCAGAAATCCGTTGTGGTTGCCTGGTAGGCAACATCGCGCAGCTGGCCGGCGAGCCGTCCGCCTTCGATGCGGTAAAAGCGTTGCCCAGTGAACTGGAAGTTGTAGCGCTGCATGTCGATCGACCACGACTTGTCGCCCAAGATGTAGATGCCGCGCTCCACGCCGGCGATCAGCTCATCGGTGGACGGTCCGTCCGCCGCCGGCCGAAGCGAGACGTTCGCCATCCGCTGGATGGGCATGTGGCTCGGCGAGTCGGCGAAGGCGCAGCCGTTGGACCGGCCGAGCCCCTTCAGCTGCGCCATCCGCCGGTCGAGCTGGTAGCCGACGAGCACGCCGTCCCGGACGATGTCCCACTGCCGTGTTTCGACACCGTCGTCGTCCCAGCCGATTGTCGCGAGGCCGTGGGTAGCGGTGCGGTCGCCCGTCACGTTCATCAGTTTGGAGCCATATCGCAGGCTCCCCAGCTTGTCGAAGGTCGCGAACGACGTGCCGGCGTAGGCCGCCTCATAGCCCAACGCACGGTCGAGCTCAGTCGCGTGGCCGACGGACTCGTGGATCGTCAGCCATAGGTTGGTCGGGTCGATCACGAGGTCGTAGTTGCCCGGCTCCACACTCGGTGCGACCATCTTCTCGGCCAGGGATTCCGGGATCTCTTCGAGCTCTCGGTCCCAGTCCCACAGTGCCGGTACCGCGCCGCCCCCGGCCGAGCCCGGTGACCCCACATAAGCACCCCCCGAGGAGCCGACCAGCCACTCCCAACCACGCCCGGCGGGCTGCGCCAGGGTCCGCATGGTCTCGAATCGGCCCGAATCCTTGTCCACCGCAGTCGCCGTGATCTCCGGGTGAACCCGTAGCCGCTGCTGAGTCGTCACGGTTCCCGCCAGGTCGGCGTAGAACTTGTTCTCCTTGACGGCATAGCTGACCGCATCAACGTGGTCGACGTTCGAATGTGCGAGAAGGCGGGCACTGCGGTCGGCGAGCAAGCCGATCTTGTCTGGGTCCGGGACGTCGAACGGGTCGACCTCGTAGGCCGATATCGAGGTCAAGTCCCGATAGACCGGCTCGTCGGCGAGCTCCACCCGCTCGCTGTTGATCGCCGAGCTTACCTTGGCAACCTGAACTGCCAGCTCGGCTGCGGCCACGGCGGCCTCCGGGGTGAGGTCAGCGGCCGCCGCGAACCCCCAGGTGCCGTCCAGAACGACCCGCACCGCAAACCCGCAGTCCTCATCGTCGGCGGTGCCCTCCACCCGACCGTCCCGCAGCTGGATCCGCTGCCCACGGATCCGTTCCAGGCGGAAGTCGGCATGGGACGCGCCTAGTTCGCGAGCACGCTGCAAAGCGGCATCGGCGAGCGAGTGGCGCGGAAGTTCGAGGAAGGTCGGGTCGATCTCTCGCGGCATCAGCGCCTCCAGCCACCTCGCAGCCGACGGTCGTCCGGTGCCCGGCGGCCGACCGGGCGCCCAGCGGGGGACGTGCATGTGCGGACCGAGCCCCGATCCTGCCACGCCGGGCCGACACACCGACGCCTGGCCCTTCCGCGGTTCGGAGCAGTCTTCCGTCGTCGATTGTGGGGTTCAGCCAGGCGCTGGGTGCCGTCATCACTGGAATGTCGCGATTCGCGGCGGAGCCGGTTAGCGGGTAGCGTCCCTGGCCGTGAGTCGATCAGTTCTCGTCACTGGGGGAAACCGCGGAATCGGCCTGGCGATATCCCGCGCCTTCACCGAGGCCGGCGACAAGGTCGCGATCACCTACCGCAGCGGCGAGCCACCGGAGGGCCTGTTCGGTGCTCGATGCGACATCACCGAGCAGGCCGCGGTCGATGCGGCGTTCGATAGCGTCGAGGCGCAGCATGGACCCGTCGAGGTACTCGTCGCCAACGCCGGCATCACCCGAGACACGCTCCTGCTGCGAATGACCGAGGACGACTTCACGTCTGTACTCGACACGAACCTCAGCGGCGCCTATCGAAGCGCGAAGCGCGCCGCGCGGTCCATGCTGCGGGCTCGGCGCGGCCGGCTCATCTTCATCTCGTCCGTGGTGGGAATGCTCGGCTCGGCCGGGCAGGCGAATTACGCGGCGTCCAAGGCCGGTCTCGTCGGGCTCGCCCGGTCGCTCGCTCGCGAGCTTGGCTCCCGCGGTATTACCGCGAATGTCGTCGCTCCCGGCTTTGTCACCACCGACATGACCGAGGCGCTGCCCGCGGAGCGCCGGGCGGAGATCCTGGCCCAAGTGCCGCTTAGGCGGTTCTCCTCCGCCGCCGAGGTCGCTGCGGTTGTCCGGTTTCTCGCCAGCGACGACGCGGCCTACATCACCGGCGCGGTAATCCCGGTCGACGGCGGCCTCGGCATGGGGCATTGACGTCCGAACCGGCAGGGAATGTGCGCCTGGGCGGCCGGACGACGGGGCCAACGATAGGGAAAGGCAGGCAAGAGGGTGGGAATCCTCGACGGGAAGCAGCTTCTGGTCACTGGCGTCATCACCGACGCGTCGATCGCTTTCCACATTGCTCGCATCGCCCAGCAGGAGGGCGCTCGGGTCGTGCTAACCGGCTACGGCCGGCTCAGCCTGGTCGAGCGCATCGCCAAGCGGCTTCCGTCCGAGTCACCGGTTGTCGAGCTCGACGTTACCGACCCCAGCCAGCTCGACTCGCTGGCCGAGCGGTTGAGCCCACACGTGGACCGGCTCGACGGCGTCGTGCACTCGATCGGCTTCGCACCGGAGACCGCGCTCGGCGGCAACTTCCTGCAGACGTCGTGGCCGGATGTGTCGACCGCGCTACAAGTCTCCGCGTACTCGCTCAAGGCCCTCGCCGCTGCATGCACGCCGCTGATGAAGAGTGGCGGCTCGATCGTCGCGATGGACTTCGACGCGAGCGTCGCGTGGCCGACATACGACTGGATGGGGGTGGCGAAGGCGGCGCTCGAGTCATGCGCCCGCTACCTCGCCCGTGACCTCGGCCCCTCCGGGATCCGGGTGAACCTCGTCGCGGCCGGTCCGCTCCGGACCATGGCCGCCAAGTCGATTCCCGGCTTCGATCAGTTCGAGGACGTCTGGTCCAGCCGCGCCCCGATCGGCTGGGATCTCGCCGACCCAGAGCCCGCAGCGCGGGCGGCCGTGGCGCTGCTGTCCGACTGGTTCCCGCGCACGACCGGGGAAATCGTCCACGTCGACGGCGGCGTCCACGCGATGGGGGCCTAGCTCCCGCGTGCCCCTAAGCTTCCGGCTGTGGGTGCCGCGGCGGAGCAGTGGCGGCGGCAGCTCGCCGCGTGGGAGATACCGGCCGAGATCCTGGCAGCGGTGGAGGAGTCGCCGTGGGTGCTGCCCCGATCGGTGTTTGTACGGCGCGCCGCGAACGCGACCGCGGCACCCGAGGGACCGTCGTACGCCCGGGCATGGGAGGCGCTCGACCCGCCCGGCGCGGTACTCGACGTCGGTCCGGGCGGCGGAGCGGCGTCGCTGCCGTTGGCCGCCCGAACGACGCATCTGACCGGTGTGGACACCGACGAGCCAATGCTCGAAGCATTCGCGGCCGAGGCGCCACGGCGCGGCCTCGAATGCACGGCCATCAATGGACGGTGGCCGGACGTCGCCGCCGAGGTGCCCGCGGCCGACGTCGTCGTCTGCCACCACGTCTTCTACAACGTTGCGGACTTGCCGGCCTTCGCAAGCGCGCTCACGTCGCATGCCCGGCGCCGGGTCGTGGTCGAGCTGACCGCGGAACACCCGCTGGTCCGGCTCAACCCGCTGTGGAGGCATTTCCACGGCATCGACCGTCCGGCCGGACCGACCGCCGACGATGCGGTTGCCGTACTCAACGAGGCCGGCATCGGCCCGCGGGCGCAACGGTGGCAGCGGCCCGCGGCCACTGCGTATGCCACCTTCGCGGAGCTCGTCGAGGTGACCCGGCGCCGGGTGTGCCTGCCCATGTCACGAAGCGCGGAGGTCGAGGCCGTGCTGCGTGACATGGGGGCCGACGAGACCCGGCCGGACCTCGGCTCGTCCGGCCGCGATATGGTGACGCTCTGGTGGCCGGGCCGTGCCGGCCCCTGATCGTTCGCCGCTGCTCGACGTCGGCGTGGACCCCTAGCTCGTTGGGATCGCCGACATGTCCATGTAGATGAACGACCACTGATGGCCGTCCAGGTCACGGAAGCCGCGCATATACATGACGCCGTCGTCCTGCGCATCACCAAGGGACCGAGCACCCACGGCGACCGCCTTCGAGGCCAAGTCGTCGACCTCCGCACGGCTTCCGGCGGAGAGTCCAATAAGCACCTCATGACTCGTCGCCGTGTCCGCAATCGACTGCGGTGCGACGAAGCCCTGGAAGAAGGACTGGGTAACGAGCATAACCGAGGTCTCGTCACTGACGATCATGCGGGTCGTGTTCCCGTCGGTGAACTGTGGGTCGAAGGTGAAGCCCAGAGCGCCGAAGAACTCCGTGGCCTTGGCCAGGTCCTTCACCGGCAGGTTGATGAAGGTCATCCGTCCCATTGCCGTTCTCCTCTCGGTCGTGGGGCGATCGCCCCGGGGTGATCGCCTGGGATCCAGGTTGCAGCTCATGCGTGGCGCCACCGACCATTCCAGCCTGACTTCAGCACGGCTCCACGGCGCATCCACGTCGGGGATAAAGACCGGCATTCACGGCGAAACTCTTCGGTCCCTCCGCATCGCCTCCCGGGGATGCTCCTCGGGCTTCCCCTACCGGAGAACCAGTGCTACCCCTACGGAGAATCGGGGCGGTCGCCGGATGGGTACCGCCGTTCAAGATTCCTAGTGTCGAGAGCGCTGACATCACGTACTCGACACAAGGGGGATCCATGCGAACCCGCACGTCGGATTACGCCGATCCGGATCGCTTGGGCCGGGCTCGGGCCCGGCCAAAGCGCAATCTTGCCGGGGGAATAGCGCGATGGAGCGCCCGGCATCGCAAGACCGCCATCTTCGGGTGGCTCGCCTTCGTGGTTGCGGCCACCGTAGCCGGTAGTGCCATCGGAACCACGATGCTCAAGGACTCCGACTACGGCTCGGGCGACTCGAAGAAAGCCGACAAGATCATCGAGGCGGCCGGCTTCCCGGAGCGGGCTGGCGAGCTCGTCCTTGTCCAGAGCAAGGACGGCACGACAGCCGACGACCCGGAGTTCCGCGCGGCGGTTGGCGAGGTCATCGCCGCCGTCCAAGGCACCGGACGGACCGAGAAGATCGTGTCGCCGTATGACAAGTCCGCCGGTGGCGCGATCTCCGACGACAAGCGCTCGGCACTGGTCACCTTCGACATCAAGGGTGACGAAGAGACCGCGGGTGACCGGGTGGAGCCGGTGCTTGACGCTGTTGGGGGAGTGCAGGACAAACACGACGACCTGTTCATTGCCGAGACCGGCAGCGCGAGTTTCGATCACGCCGTCGGCGAGAGCCTCGACGAGGACTTCAAACGGCTGGGCATGCTGTCGATCCCGCTGACCATCGGCATCCTGCTCGTGGCGTTCGGGGCGTTCCTCGCGGCGATCCTGCCGGTCGGGCTGGCGCTGACTGCGATCTTCGCGTCCATCGGACTCGCCGCGTTCGCGAGCCGAGTTTTCCCGATGGACGAGTCGACCTCGGAGGTGATGCTGCTGGTCGGCCTTGCCGTCGGCGTCGACTACTGCATGTTTTACATCCGGCGGGAGCGCGAAGAGCGCGCCCGCGGGGCGGACAAGGACCGCGCGCTCGCGATCGCCGCGGCGACGTCGGGCCGCTCGGTCTTGATCTCCGGGCTGACCGTCATGGCCGCGATGGCCGGCATGTTCATCGCCGGCAACGGCATCTTCCCGAGCTTCGCAGTAGGCACCATCCTCGTCGTCGCGGTCGCGGTGCTGGGCTCGCTCACGGTGCTCCCGGCGCTCCTGTCCAAGCTCGGTGACAAGGTCGACTTCGGGAAGATACCGTTCCTCTACCGGCGACAGTCCCGGGGGCGGCTGTGGGGGCTGATTCTCGGGCCGGTGCTGCGCTTCCCGAAGACGGCGGCGGTGCTTGCCGGTGGTGCGCTGATCGCGCTGGCCGTGCCGGCGGCTCAGCTGAACACTGCGCTCCCGGGAGTGGACGACATCAAGCATGAAGATCCGACGCTGCAGACGTACGACCGGGTGCAGGCGGCGTTCCCGGGCGGCGCCGAGCCCGCGGTGGTCGCGCTGAAGGCGCCCGACGTGACCGCGCCGGAGGTGCGGCAATCGATCGACGACTTCCGCACCGAGGCATTGGCGACCGGACAGCTGTACGGGCCCATCACGGTCGACGTCAACCCGGACAAGACGGTGGCCACAATCCGGGTCGGCCTGGTCGGCGGCGGGACCGACAAGGCGTCCGAGGACGCACTGTCTACACTGCGCGAGGAGGTCCTGCCGGCGACGCTGGACACCATCCCCGAGGCGGAGGCGCACGTTACCGGCATGACCGCGGCGTCGGTTGACTTCGACGAGTCGATGACCCGAAACCTCCCGCTGGTGTTCGCATTCGTGCTCGGCTTGGCGTTCCTGGTGATACTCGTCTCGTTCCGCTCGGTCGTCATTGCGGCCACCACGATCGTGCTGAACATGCTGTCCGTCGCGGCGGCCTACGGCCTGAGCGTCGGCATGTTCCAGCTCGGCTGGGGTGAGTCGCTGTTCGACTTCGAGTCCACTGGCGCGCTCGCCACCTGGCTGCCGGTCTTTCTCTTCGTCATGCTGTTCGGGCTCTCCATGGACTACCACGTTTTCGTGCTGAGCCGGGTCAGGGAGGCGTACGACCGGGGACTGGCGACCCGCGACGCCGTGGCCTTCGGTATCCGCTCGACCGCTGGAGTGATCACTGCGGCGGCGGTCGTCATGGTCGCCGTGTTCATGCTCTTCACGACGATCTCGCTGACGTCGATGAAAGCGCTCGGCTTCGGGCTGGCCGCGGCGGTGCTGATCGATGCGACGATCGTCCGGGCCGTGCTGCTGCCCGCGGTGATGACCCTGCTGGGTGAGCGCAACTGGTACCTGCCGCGCTGGCTCCGCTGGCTTCCAGAGGTGTCGCACGAGCACATCCCCGGCCCGGTCGAGGCTCCACCTCACCACCGAGAGCCCGCCGCCCTCACCCACTAGGGCACGGCTGCCGGCATTAGGGGCGCCCTCCTCGACCGAAATTGAGGAAGGCGCCCCTTGGTTGCTACTGCGCTTACGCCCAAGAGCGGGCTCGAAATCCGGCAATTCGGGCACCAAATTCCCGCTACCTGGCATGAAGCGGACCCTTTCTGTGGGAGGTCGGTGCAAGACTCGGGGCGTGACGGCGGCGGCACTTGAGGCGTTGGAGCGGGTCTACCGCGCCGAGGCGACCCGGATCCGGGCCGCGCTCGCCCGGAGGATCGGCGATGCGGCGCTGGCCGAGGATCTGGTTCAGGACGCGTTTGCCGAAGCCTCGGCGCATTGGCCGGTCGATGGAGTGCCGCAAAACCCGGGCGGCTGGCTTGCCACGACCGCGCGGCGCAAAGGCATCGACCGACTCCGGCATCTCCAGACCGGGCAGGAGAAGCTGCGTCTCCTCGCCGCCGAGGCCGCGGCGAACCCGAGCGCCAGCGATTGCGCCGGGGCGGGCGTACTAGACGATGTGCTCGGTTCGGCCGAGGCGGCGGACGACGAGCTGCTCAGCCTCGTGTTCGCTTGCTGCCATCCCTCGTTGCCGCGCGAGTCGCAAATCGCGCTGACGTTGCGTACCGTCGGTGGACTCACCACATCGGAGATCGCGGCCGCCTTTCTCGCCTCAGATGCGACCATGGGACAGCGGCTGTCCCGTGCGCGGGCCCAGCTCCGCGGCGTCGCCGTTGCGCTGCCGGACCCGGACGAGCTCGGCGCCCGGCTCGGTGAGGTGCTGGCCGTTGTCTACCTCATTTTCAACGAGGGCTATCTCGCAAGCGCCGCGCGTACTCCGGCGCGGCGCGACCTCGCCGCCCAGGCGATCGCGCTCGCCCGCACGCTGCACCGGCTGATGCCACGGGAGCCCGAGGTGCTGGGCTTGCTCGCGCTTCTTCTGTTCCAGGAGTCGCGGGCAGCTACTCGGTTCGACGGCTGGGGGCGGCTGGTCCGGCTCGAGGAGCAGGACCGGACGCGTTGGGACCGTGCCCTGATCGAGGACGCGACCGGGATCCTCGACCGGGCGCTTGCCATGCGGCGACCCGGCCCATACCAGCTCCAGGCCGCGATTGCCGCCCTGCACGCCGATGCGCCGTCCTGGGAGGCGACCGACTGGGTGCAGATCCGGTTCATGTACGACAGGCTCGCGCTGCTCGACCCCTCACCCGTGGTGCTACTGAATCGCGCAGTTGCGACACAGCATGTCCGCGGCGCCCACGCCGCGCTCGACGAGGTCGACGTCTTGGCCGGCCAGCTGGCCGGCTATCGGCTCTTCCATGCCGTGCGTGGGGAACTGCTAGCTGCTCTTGGCCGTACAAAAGAGGCGCGCGAAACGACGCAACGCGCGCTCGACCTCGCCATCAACCCGGCCGAGCGTGAACTGCTCGCCCGACGGCTCGCCCGCCTTACCGGCTGACTACCCACCCCTCGGGTTCGCGGCTGCGTTGGCGATCCGCCGCTTTGCCGCCCCCGTCAGAGGTACGTCTCTGGATCGGCAGCGAAGGCATGCCGGCAACCCGCGCCGCAGAAGTAGTAGCTCGTTCCGTTGTGTTCGTAGCGCAGGCTACCGGGCGCCGCCTCCACTGTCATGCCGCAGACCGGGTCGATCGCGGTCACCGGTTGCGAGTCGGTCGCATGGGTACCGTGTGCGGCACCGTCATCCGGTACCGCCGAGAGGCCGGCTTGGGCAGGTGCGGCGGAGGTGGTGCCGGCCCGGGTCGCGACGATCTCGGCGAGGATCGACAGGGCGATCTCCGGCGCGCTCTGTGCACCGATGTCCAGCCCGGCCGGCGTGCGGATGCGAGTCCGCTCCTCGTCGGTCGCGTCCAAGGCGGAAAGCACCGCCGCGCTGCGACGCCTGCTGGCCACGAGGCCGACATAGGGGACAGCGGCGTGCAGCGCGGCGGCGAGCATCGCCTCCTCGTCGCGGCCGTGGGAGGCGACGATGACGGCGGCCGTGTCGCCGGCGAGGGGAGCGGTGGGGTTGGTTGTGTCAGCCATGTCGTAGCCGAGCGCCGTGCCGAGCCGGACCAGGGCCTGAGCGATGGGGGCGGCACCCAGCACGTGCACCCGCGGCGGCGGGATGACCGACTCGAGGAAGATCTCCAGCGCCCCACCGGAGAGGCATGGGTTCGCTACCGTGACAACACCATCCCGCTCCCGGCTGTCGCTCGCGGCGACGCCGTTCGGGCTGCTCGCATCGCCCGACGGCGGATGATCGTGGCCCGCAACGTGGGTGTGGTCGGCTGCGGGCAACAGGTCAGGCTGCGGCTCGATCCGCAGCAGCGTAGACGCCGCACCACCCGCCGGCCGCCGCCCGGCCACCTCCCCGAGACCACCGGAGAGCAGCCGCAGGCCGAAGTGCCGGATCGTCGACTCGGCGCACGTTCCACCGACGAAGCCCTCAAGCGTCCCGTCCGGGAGGATGAGCGCCCGGTCTCCGGCCTTTGCGCTGGTCGGCCGCTCGGCGCGGACCACCGTAGCCACGACAAACGGGGTACGGCGCGCACGCAGCGCGTCCGCGCGATCCCGGAGATCGAGCGGCATTACGCCCCCAACGGCGGGATGGGCCGGGTCGCCGGTCGAGGCGGTTGCCGACGACGCGGATGACGGTGGTGCCGTACCCACGAGGAGACCTCCGATTCCCCACACGCGTCTGAGCGATGATCGCGGTTCCCTCGCAAACGCGCGCAGCGTCCTAGATCGCCATTCGCCGCCAGCTGTAGATCATCGCTTCGCTTCAGCCCTCAGGTTATGGCGAGGTCGGGGCGCAGCGGGCTGCCCTGTGTGGCACGCCACACCGCGGCCGGCGTGAGCGGCATGTCGGCGTGCACGACACCGTACGGACGCAGCGCGTCGATGACCGCGTTCACCACGGCGGGCGGGGAGCCGACCGTCGCCGACTCGCCGACGCCCTTGGCGCCGATTGGATGGTGCGGCGACGGCGTGACTGTCTCGCCCAGCTCCCAGGACGGGCATTCCATTGACGTGGGCAGCAGGTAATCCATGAAGGACGCGCCGAGGTGGTTGCCGTCCGGATCGAAGGCCATGACCTGCATCAGCGCCATGCCGACCCCATCGGCGAGCCCGCCGTGGACCTGCCCTTCGACGATGGTCGGGTTGATGCGGACCCCGCAGTCGTCGACCGCGACGAACCGCCGCACCTTGACGACCCCGGTGCCCGGGTCGACATCGACCACCCCGATGTAGGCGCCGAACGGGAAGGTGAGGTTGGGCGGGTTGTAGACAGTCGTGGCGTCCAGGTGCCCCTCGACCCCTTCCGGGAGCTCGAGCGTGCCGTGCGCAGCGAACGCGATCTCCTGGATCGTCTTGCCTTCGCTCGGATTACCGCGGACGAACCAACGACCCTTCTCCCACTCGAGGTCGGACGGATCGACCTCGAGCATCGCCGAGGCGACCTGGCGGGCCCGCTCGCGCACCTTCCGGGCGACGACGGCGGTCGCTGCACCCGACACCGGCGTGGAGCGCGATCCATAGGTGCCGAGCCCGAACGGCGTCTGGTCGGTGTCACCGTGCACAACCTCGACGTCCTCCGGCGGGACGCCGAGCTCCTCCGCGACAATCTGCGCGTAGGTCGTCTCGTGCCCCTGGCCCTGCGTTTGTACCGAGATGCCCAGAACGGCTTTTCCGGTCGGGTGGATGCGCAGCTCGGCGCCGTCGGCCATGCCGAGGCCGAGGATGTCCATGTGCTTGCGCGGGCCGGCGCCGACGGCCTCGGTGAAGAAGGACACGCCGATGCCGGTGAGGGTGCCCTCCTCGCCGGCATCGAAGCGCTCGCGCTGTTTGGCCTGCTCGCGGCGAAGGTCGTCGTAGCCGACCATATCCATGGCTAGCCGCAACGCCTTCGGGTAGTCGCCCGAGTCGTATTCCCAGCCGGTGGGGGATCTGTACGGGAATTGCTCGGGGCCGAGCAGGTTACGCATGCGCAGCTCCGCCGGGTCCATGTCCAGTTTGTACGCGAGGACGTCGACCATCCGTTCGACCAGATAGACGGCCTCGGTAACCCTGAACGAGCACGCGTACGCGACCCCACCCGGTGCTTTGTTCGTGTAGACACCGGTGACCTTGCAGTGCGCGGCGGCCAGATCGTAGGAACCGCTGAAGACGTGGAAGAACCCGGCCGGGAACTTCGTCGGCTGGGCGGTGCCGTTGAAGGCGCCGTGGTCGGCGATGACGTCGACCCGCAGGCCCAGCATCTTGCCGTCTGTGGTCGCCGCGATCTCGCCGCGCATGTGGTAGTCGCGGGCGAAGGAGGTGCTCATGAGGTTCTCCGAGCGGTCCTCCATCCACTTCACCGGGCGCCCGGTGAGGATCGAGCCGACGATCGCGCACACGTAGCCGGGGTAGATGCCGACCTTGTTGCCGAAGCCGCCGCCGATGTCGGGGGCGATGACCCGAATCTTGTGCTCGGGCAGCCCGGCCACCAGTGCGTACACCGTGCGGTGCGCGTGCGGCGCTTGCGTGTTGCACCAGATCGTGAGCTTGCCGGTGACCTTGTCGAAGTCGGCGACCGCGCCGCACGTCTCGAGGGGTGCCGGGTGTACGCGGGGATACACGAGGTCCTGCGCCACGACGACGTCGGCGTTCGCGAACACCTCGTCGGTCCGCTCCTTGTCGCCGGCCGCCCAGTCGAAGATGTGGTTCGGGTGCTGCCCCTCGGTCTGGTCCTTGTCGTCGCGGATGACCGGCGCGTCCGGCTCGAGTGCGCGGCGGGCGTCGACGACCGCCGGCAGCGGGTCGTAGTCGACCGCGATGAGCTCGAGGGCGTCGCGGGCGGCGTAAGGGTCCTCGGCGACGACGAAGGCGACCTCCTGGCCCTGGAAGCGCACCTTGTCGGTGGCGAGCACCGCCTGCGTGTCGTAGGAGAGGGTCGGCATCCAGGCCAGGTTGAGGCCCTTCAGGGCCTCGCCGGTGATGACCGCCTTCACCTTCGGGTGGGCCTCGGCGGCGCTGGTGTCGATGGAGAGGATTCGCGCGTGCGCGTGCGGGCTGCGGAGGACCGCGCCGTGCAGCATGCCGGGCAGCGTCACATCGTCCACGTAGTTGCCGTGCCCGCGGATGAAGCGGGCGTCCTCCTTGCGGTGCATCCGGCCGAAACCGATCGGCGCGGGGCGTTCCTCGGTCGCGGTCATGCCGGCACCTCCTCGGCGGTCGTAGCGTCCGGGCGCGGCTCCGTCGTGCCCCGGGCCTCGTAGTCGGCGGCCCAGCGGACCGACCGCACGATGTTCTCGTAGCCCGTACACCGGCAGGTTTGCCCGGAGATGGCCTGCCGGATGTCCAGGTCGGACGGCGCTGGGTTTTGGTTCAGCAGCCAGCGGGCGGTCATCAGCATGCCGGGTGTGCAGAAGCCGCACTGAAGGCCGTGGCATTCGACGAACCCTTGCTGTACCGGGTCGAGCTCGCCGCTGCGCTCCAGACCCTCGACGGTGTCGACGGTGTGGCCGTCGGCCATCACCGCGAGGACCGTGCACGACTTCACCGGAGTACGGTTGAGCCAGACGACGCAGGCGCCGCAGTTGGACGTGTCGCATCCCCAGTGGGTGCCGGTCAAGCCGAGATGGTCGCGTAGGTAATGGACGAGCAGCAACCGCGGCTCAACCTCGCTGACGTACTCCTGACCGTTGACGGTGACCGTGATCGACGCCATCAGCCCTCCTGTCCTGTTGCCCGGCCGGCGGCCCGGCGAAGTGCACGGGTAGTGAGCTCACCAGCGAGGTGACGCTTGTAGTCGGCTGGACCGCGCTGATCGGCGACCGGGTTGCAGTAGGCGGCGGCGATCCGGCCGGCGGTCGCGAACGCCTCCTCGCTCGGCTGCTCGCCGCGCAGGTAGTCCTCGGCCTCGACCGCGACGAAGTGCGCGGCGCCGACGGCGGTCAGGCCGATGCCTACCTCACCCACGACCCCCCGGTCCAGCCAGAGCGCCGCTCCCGCCGCGGCGACCGGCCAGTCGCCGACACGCCGCTCGACCTTCTCGTACGCGCTGCCACCGCCCGGCCTGATCGGAACTCGTACCTCGGTCAGCAGCTCGCCGGGGCCGACGACCGTCTCGTACGGCCCGACGTGGAACTCGCGAGCGCTGACCGTGCGGCTGCCGCCCGGTCCCGTGATGACCATCGTCGCGCGGACCGCGGCGAACGCTGCGGACAGGTCCTCGGACGGGTCTGCCTGGCAGAGTGATCCGCCGATGGTGCCGCGGTTGCGCACGATCGGGTCCGCGATGACCCGCTCGGCGTCTTCGAAGATCGGGTAGTGCTCTCCCGCGAGTGGCGAGCTGAGCAGCTCGGTGTGCGTCGTGAGCGCCCCGATCCGCAGCTCACCCGCCTCAAGCCGGATGTAGGAGAGTTCGGTCAATTCGTTGATATCCACCAGCGCCTCGGGAGCCGCGAGGCGCAGCTTCATCATCGGGATCAGGCTGTGTCCGCCGGCGACGACTCGTGCTTCCGGCCCGAATTTGGTGAGTAATTCGAGGGCGTCGTCGACAGAGTGTGCCCTTGCGTACTCGAAATGCGCAGGAACTTGCATGCGAGCCCTTCCCTCCATTCGACCGTTCGGGTCCAACCGTCCGTTGAGGGCCGCTCAATCCGCTTCCCGGGGCACGCCGTGGCGTCCGCCGTGGCACGCCCTGTTGTTCAGCGTTCTACGAGCTGTCCCATCGGGCAAGGCTCGATTAAGGGAATACTTATCCGCAGAGGCCTAGCGCTCCATGCGCGGCCTTGCCACGATGAACCGTGGGGTAGCTGGCGACCGGTTGGAAGCGAGCCGGCGGCGGCCGGCGACCGGGGTGATTTCGATGACGTTGACGCAGCTCAGCGCGTTTGTGCTGGTCGCCCGGCTGGGTTCGGTGAGCGCCGCGGCGGCCGCGCTGGGGGTCAGCGAGCCGGCCGTATCGCAGGCGCTGGCGGCTCTGCGCCAACACCTCGGCGACCGGCTCCTCACCCGCGGGCCGGGCGGCATGACGCTCACCGCTGGGGGCAGCCGGCTGCTGCCGATCGCGTCGCAGATGGTGTCGCTGGGCGCGGATGCGGAGGCCGCCGTTCGGGCCGCTCGCGGCGCTCCGGAGCAGCTTCGAGTGGTCGCGACCAGCCCGATCGCAGAATTCTTGGCCACACCATTGGTCGACGCGTTCACCCGGCGGGCCGCTGGTGTCGAGGCGACCTGCGACGTCGCGACCAGCGTGGAGATGCCCGTGCTTGTGCTCAACCGCCTTGCCGATCTTGCTCTGGGGCCACCGCCGTCGGGCGCTGCCCGTACAAATCTCTCGACAACGACGGGAGGTCGCGCGCCGGCGGAGTCGGGCTCGAGCTGGGCGATCAACGCTCGGGTCACAGCGAGGCGATCCCGGTCTGGAAGTACGGGACGGGCGCGGCGCGGTCCGGCGTTCGGACCGGAGTCGGCTGCCGAGCTGGTCAGTGAGCCGATCTTCCGTTGTCAGGTCATCGTCGTCGCGTCGCCGGAAGCGCGCTTGCGCGGCAGCCCGGCGCAGTGGCCGTGGTTGGTCGACCCGTCCGGGGCAGACCCGGGCAGTGACACGAGCGGGCTGCTCGGGACGCTCGATGTGCCCGAGTCGCGAGTGCAGGTCTTCCCCAACCAGACCGCCGCATGGGCGGCGGCGGCATCGGGCGCCGGGGTCGCGCCGGCGTTCGGCCACCTGGTGTCCGCGCAGCTGCGCCGCGGCGAGCTCGTCGCCGTGGAGACCCCGGCGACGCCGGCCGAGAGCATCTGGCACGTCACGTCGCTGCGATCCGAGCGGCGCCCGCCGGCGGCAAGCGCGCTCTGGCGGTTCCTCGGCACACCCGAGGGAACGCACCTGATGAAAATGCCGAGTGTCGGCGTCCCGCCGTCGCGCTTCCGCCCGCCCGTCTACGTCACGATCTGGAGCTGAGCGGCCCGTTGCTCTCCTGGACAGGCCTCATAAGGAGCCGGACGGGCTGCCTGCGGATCTTGGCGATTGGGTCGCAGAGAAACGCCGGAGCTCCTCCCGAGTGGGTGGGTCCGCTCCGGCACGCGTGCACGTCAACGCGGCGGCGGCCGCAGCCTGCCCGACCACGCGATGCAGCACCTCCGGACGCGCCGCGCACTCGGTCAGACCATTGGGTGACAGCGTGCCGCCCTCGGCCAGACCGGCCAGGAGTGCGGCCATGAAGGCGTCACCCGCGCCGACGGTGTCCACTACCGAAACCGGGACGGCGGCGACCGAGAGGCAGGAGCGGCGCGTCGCGACCAGAGCACCCTCCGCCCCACTCGTGACAACAACGAGCAGCGTTCTGCCGGTGCCGCCGTGGAGAAGGTGCGTCGCAAGTTGCTCCGCCGTCGTCGCGGGAAACAGAAATGCCAAGTCCTCGTCGCTCAGTTTCAAGATGTGGGCAGCGCGTGCTACCCGCGCCGCCCGGGCAGCTGATTGGCTGCGGTTGGACGTCACCGAAGACCGGAAGTTTGGGTCATAGCTCACGACCACGTCCCCCCGGTGGGACACGGTCTCCACAAGGTGAAGCACCTCGCGGTCTCCGGGCCCGAGCATCAGGCCGAGCGAGCCGACGTGGAGCGCAGCACTCCCTTCGACGAGCCGCAATCCCCGCACGTCCCAGCCGAGCTCGAACTCGTACGTCGCCGCGCCGTCGGGATCGAGGCGGGCCAGCGCCCGGCTCGTGGGCACGTTCGTCGGTCCGGCGAGGACGACCTCGACGCCGTTTCTCGCCAGGTGTTCACGGAGCAGCTCGCCGTTCGGGTCGGCTCCGATCTGGGTTATTAATGCAGCCCGCTGATCCAGTCGGCTGAGCGCGACGGCGACGTTGGCCGGGCTGCCACCAGGATGGACCGCTGGTTCGTCTGAATCCGGCCGGATGACCACGTCGACGAGGGATTCACCAACGACTGTGATCACGATCGGAGGTCCTACGCTCACGAAAATCGGGTTGGTGCATGGGGAGGCGGTCCCATCATGGCGCGGCGTGCGCGAGCAGCGCCGTCGCCAGGGAGCCGTCGACGACCAGGCTGTTGGCGTAGCCCCCGGCGAGGACCGCCCTGACCGCGTCGGCCTTGCCCGCGCCGCCCGCGACGGCGACGACCTCATCGATCGAGAGCAGCTGATCGCTGCCGATGGAGATGCACCGCTCGGTGAAGTCGGCCGCAACTTGGCTGCCGTTCTTGTCCAGCAGCACCGCACACACTTCAGCAACCGCTCCCTGCCGGCGGAGCTCGGCCCGCCGGCGCTCCGGCAAGGAGTCATAGAGCTGCGACAGCGGAGGTGCCCAGGAGCCCACCGCCACCGCGGCCTTGGTGACGGCGCCGAAACGCTGGTAAGCCTCGCTCACCTCTGGCTGCTGCCGGAGGGACGCTGCGGTCGTGGCGTCAGGCAGGACCTGTGGGGCGTACATGGAGAAGCATGTCCCACCTGAGCGCGCCGAGATCTGCCGGACCAGCTCCACGCTGTTCTCACTCATGTTGACGCCCAGCAATGCCCCGGTGAGCTGGACGACTGGGCACGGCGCTAGACCATCGATCTCGTCGGCCATCAGCGTCAGCGTGCGCCCGTAGCCGATGCCAAGCACGTCGTCCGTCGTGACGATCTCCCTCAATAGCGCCGCGGCCGCCCGCGCCAGCTGGTGGCGCATCTGTGCCTCCGGCTCGGCAGGGGTGTCGACGACAATCGCGTGACGCAGCCCGCCAAACGCCTGCCTCAATCGATGGGCCAACGAGGCGTCCAGCCCGGCGGGTATCCGTATCTCGATCCGCACGATCCCGGCCGCCAGCGCGTCGTCGAGGATCCGGGCCACCTTGAACCGGCTCACCCCGAACTCGTCGGCAATATCGCGCTTGGACCGGCCGTCGATGAAGAACCGGCGCGCCACGCTGGCGGCTCGGACTAGCTCGGCGGGACCGAGTCCAGACCGTTCCACGCGAGGCACAGATGCCATATCTCCGCCTCCAGGTCACGGATCGGTCACTCAGTCTTACACGGCCCTTGACGCCGACGGGCGCGTGAGGTCGACTAAGAGATGCTCGTACGAGCATAATAGCGCTCATTTGAGCGGCGCCAGAAGGAGGTCACAGTGGACGGCCGACGGATTCGGCGCATGCAGTGGCTGGCCGTCGCGGCGGCGGCAGCACTATCGATGGCGGGCCTGGCTGCCTGCGGCGGGGACGACGACAGTGGCGGCTCCGGTCAAGCGACCGGCGGCAAACAGACGATCACTGTCGCTGTCGTGAACAACCCGCAGATGGTCGACATTCAGAAATTGACGCCCAAGGGGTTCGAGAGCTCCCACCCGAACATCGACGTCAAGTACGTAACACTCGACGAGAACACGTTGCGGGATCAGGTCACCAAGGACGTCGCCGCGAAGGGCGGCCAGTTCGACGTCGTCATGATCGGCCCGTACGAGGTGCCGATCTGGGCGAAGAACAACTGGATCGTCGACCTCACGTCGTACGCGAGCGACGACAAGGCCTACCAGGTGGACGATCTCATCAAGCCGATCAGGGACAGTCTGAGCAGCGACGGCAAGCTCTACGCCGTCCCGTTCTATGGAGAGTCGTCCTTTCTCATGTATCGCAAGGACCTGTTGACGAAGGCCGGCCTGACTATGCCTGCCAAGCCGACCTGGGACCAGGTCGCGGACATCGCGAGGAAGCTCAACGACCCCGCCAGCGGAAGGGCCGGGATCTGCTTGCGTGGCAAGACCGGGTGGGGCGAGAACCTCGCACCACTGACCACCGTGGTCAACACCTTTGGCGGACAGTGGTACGACATGGACTGGAACGCCCGGCTGACCGACCCGGCGTTCAAAGAAGCGGTCAACTTCTACGTCAACCTCGTCAAGGACGCAGGTGAGCCCGGCGCCGCAAATTTCAGCTTCAACGAGTGCGCGAACGCCATGCAGCAGCAGAAGGCGGCCATGTGGTACGACGCGACGGTCGGCGCCTCTGTGATCGACGATCCCAAGTCCAGCCCGATCGCAGGCAAGCTTGGCTACGCTCCGGCACCGGTCAACAAGACCGCCAACTCGGGATGGCTGTGGACCTGGGCCCTGGCGATCGAGGCTTCGTCGAAACACATGGACGCCGCGTGGACCTACATGAGCTGGGCAACGTCAAAGCAGTACATCGAGCTCGCGGGCCAGGAACTGGGATGGGCACGGGTGCCACCGGGCAGCCGCTACTCGACCTATGACAACCCCAACTATCAGGAGGCGGCGAAGGCCTTCGCCAAGGCCACACTCGACCAGATCAACGGTGTAAACGTCGCACAGCCAGGCGTGAGTCCGCAGCCTTACGTGGGAGTCCAGTACGTCGGGATCCCCGAATTCCAGGATCTCGGTACCAGAGTCTCACAGGAGATCACTGCGGCGATCGCAGGTAAGCAGAGCGTGGATGAAGCGCTGAGCAAGGCTCAGAGCTACGCCGAAGCGGTCGGACAGAGCTACGGCTGAGCGTTCCGGCCGGTAGCTGACCGGCCGGCAGCGGTGTGGCATCCGTCCCCGGACACCCGGATGCCACACCGCTCCGGTGGTCGTCCACCGCAGATCCGTCCGCCGCATCCGCCAATCCGCCAATCCCGAAGGGGGCGCGCCGTGGCAGCTGTTGCCAGCCACACCGCCGGCCCGGCCGCCGTCGCGGCGCGGGCACGCAGCCGCCGCCGCAACCGCCTGCATCGGATACCACTACTGCCTGCGCTCCTTTTCGTCGTTGTGGTTACGCAGGTCCCGTTCTTGCTGACCGTCTATTACAGCCTGCAGTCGTACAACCTGTACCGCCCGGAGAACCGCCATTTTGCCGGCCTACAGAACTACAGAGCCATCTTCGAGGACTCGATCTTCCGCACCGCCATCGCAAACACAGTGATCCTGACTGCTGGCCCGGTCCTGCTCTCGATGGCGATTGGGCTGGTCATCGCGATACTGCTAGACCGAAAGGTGTTCGGCCGGGGGCTGCTGCGCACGCTGATCGTCAGCCCATTCCTCGTCATGCCGGCCGCGGCCGCGCTCGTCTGGAAGTTCACCCTCCTCGACACCCACTTCGGGCTGATCAACTTCGTCCTGCAACCGTTCGGTGTCGATCAGACGGACTGGATCAACAGCTATCCGAAGGCAACGATCACGACGGTCCTGACCTGGCAATGGACGCCGTTCATGGTGCTCATCCTGCTCGCCGGGCTGCAGAGCCAGTCGGCTGAGGTGCTGGAGGCGGCGAAGGTCGATGGAGCAAGCGAGTGGCAGATCTTTCGGTCGATGACCTTGCCGCATCTTCGGCCTTACATGGAACTCGGCATCGTCCTCGGCGCCATCTATGTCGTCCAGGCGTTCGACGCGATCTTCATGATCACATCCGGTGGGCCCGGGCAGCAAACGACGAACATTCCCTTTTACCTATACGAGACGGCTTTCCGCAGCTTCGACATCGGGCGGGCGTCTGCTATGGGCGTGGTGGTCGTGGCCGCAACCATCGTGGTCGCGACCCTCGCGCTGCGCACGATCTCCGGACTGTTCAGCGACGAGGGAATGAAGGGCCGGCTATGAGCGTGTCGACGATGACCCGGCCGATCCGTGCCATTGGGACCAGGACCAGAGTCACTCACAGACGGCGGCGGCGCGTGAGCCTGACCCGCTCCCTGCTGGGGTTGCTCACCTGGCTCATCGTGCTGCTGTTCTTCTTCCCCGTGCTGTGGATGGCGATCACCGGGTTCAAGCAGGAGACCGACGCGGCCACCGACCCGCCGCGCTTTCTGTTCAGCCCAACGCTGGACCAGTACCGCTCGGCGGCAAGCGATGCCGAGACGTATCTGACCAACTCGGTAACCATCACCGTGGCATCCACGCTGCTCGTGCTCGCTCTGGCCTTGCCGGCCGCGTACGCGCTGTCCATCGCGCCGGTTCGCAAGTGGCGCGACGTTCTCTTCTTCTTCATCTCGACGAAGATGCTGCCGGTCGCCGGAGCGATCATCCCGATCTTCGTGATCGCCCGCAACCTTGAACTGCTCGACAAGCAAGGCGTCCTGGTGATGCTGTACACCGCGATGAATTTGCCGATTGCGGTGTGGATGCTCAGGTCGTTCCTGCTTGAGGTCCCCGTGGAGATTCTTGAGGCGGCCCGCGTCGACGGAGCGTCGTTCCTCCGGCAGCTTCGGTCCGTGATCGTTCCGGTTATCACTCCCGGACTCGCTGCCACGGCCCTGATCTGCTTCATCTTTGCCTGGAACGAGTTCTTTCTCGCGGTCAACCTGACCACCACGAACGCCGCGACGGTCCCGGTCTATCTGGTGAGCTTCCAGACCGGTGAGGGCCAATTCTGGGCACGTCTATGCGCCGGCGCGTCCTTGGCCTGCCTGCCTGTGCTCATTGCCGGCTGGGCCGCACAAGACAAGCTCGTCCGCGGGTTGTCCATGGGAGCGGTCAGGTGAGGGGCGCTCCGCGGGCTCCGGGCGGAGGCGCAGCGTGGAGGGAGCGGTCAGCATGAAGGCAGCCGTGATCAGCTCGCCCGGGGTCGTGGATGTTTCGACCCTGGACGACCCTGCTCCCGGGCCTCGTGAGGTTGTCGTGGCAGTGTCGGCGTGCGGCCTGTGCGGAACCGACCTGCACATCCTCGACGGGGAGTTCGCCCCGTCGCTCCCGGTGATTCCCGGGCACGAGTTCGCCGGTGTCGTCGCCGCTGTCGGGGCGGATGTCCGGGAGTTGGCGGTTGGCGCCCGGGTCGCAGTGGACCCGTCCTTGTACTGCCACGAATGCCACTACTGCCGGATCGGGCGCAACAACCTCTGTCACCGCTGGGGTGCGATCGGCGTCAGCACCGCCGGCGGTGCCGCCGAGTTCGCGGCGGTACCGGTGGCCAACTGCGCGACGCTGCCCGAGCACGTCCGGCTGGAGGATGCCGCCCTCGTCGAGCCGCTCGCCTGCGCCGTTCGGGGCTACGACGTCTTGCGGTCACAGCTTGGCTCGCACGTACTCATCTACGGATCAGGGACCATGGGTCTGATGATGCTGGAACTGGCCAAACGGACCGGTGCGGCGTCGGTGGACATCGTCGACGTCAACCCCGAGCGACTCAGCACAGCGAAGCTTCTCGGCTGCACCGCTGCCGCCAGGGGCGCCGACGAACTCGATCGCCCGGAGGGTTGGGAGCTCGTGGTCGATGCGACCGGCAACGAGGCCGCCATTCAAGATGGCATCAACAGAGTGCGACCAGGCGGAACTTTCCTTCAGTTCGGCGTGTCGTCTTACGCTGCGCGCGTGACCATTGAGCCATACCGGATCTACAACAAGGAGATCACGATCACCGGCTCGATGGCGGTCTTGCACAGCTTCGAGCGGGCGGCCGAGCTATTCGCCGACGGCATTCTCGATGCCGACATCTTTATCAGCCACCGTCTGCCGCTCGAACGATACGCCGACGCGATCGAGATGTTCCGCGCCGGCCAGGGTCGCAAGATCCAAGTACAGCCGTAAAGGGCGGCCTGCGAGAGCGGACCTTGCCGGAGGTCTGGCTCGGCGCCCGTGACTGCGCGAAGGTCATGCGATCGCGAGGTCCAGACCGCCGACGGCGGTCAGCGCCTCAGGCCCGTGCTCATCAACCCGGTCGACGAACGCCACCGTTGCGTCTGTGCTGTCAAGGACCTGGACCCCCGGACACAATCCCCTGCGCGTCAGACCTTCTAGGACGAGCGCACGGAAACTCGCGCTTCCGCGCATCACGCCACCGGACATGCCCACGACGGGCTTGTCGCCGAGGTCAAGCCGTCCAATGGCGACCACCGCCGTCCGGCTGAGCGCTTCCGCTTCGGCCGTCACGATCCCGGTAGCCAGCTCGTCTCCCTCCTCGTGGGCGGCCAAAACCTCGGCAGCAAA
>JBKOZJ010000119.1:0-6012 GCA_046725875.1 Actinomycetota bacterium | reverse complement strand
CCTTTGGGCTCTCCGTGCCGAAAGAGCGGTGGCTGCGGCCACCCGCCTGCCCCCCGACCCAGCTTCCAAGCAGGACCGCCTACCGCGAGCAACCGCCCACTAGAGGCGGCCCCAGCTATCCGCCCGAGTCCCCCTCAAGGCGCAGCTGGGGCCACCCCCGACCTCGTCGCCGCCCGTCCCCCAGCAGGCGACAACGAGGCGTACTCATACCCCGTACGGTATTAACAAAGTGAGCGCCGAATGAGGCACGAACGTCCCCTCTCTCCGGGACTAAGGACACCTCACCGGCGTATCTCTGCGGCGCGTGATGGCTGGGTTGCGTTGGCCGGTCGTTGCGCACGCGCAGCTGGTGTCTCGCCCCCGACGCCGCACTCAAACGGCCGACGCTAGTTGGGCCGAACGCGATGGCAAGTCGAAGATTGCGGGCTGGACGCGGCCGGATCTTGCCCAACCGACAGCTTGTCCGTCAATGCAACAAACCCGATCGGCGACATGTCGAGCATTGAGGATCTTTGATGAACGGTCCTGGCTTCACGTCACAAGCCGTGGAATGCCGGGCCTCTTGTATCCGCCATGCCGTTCTGAACCGAGGCGATCGAAATGGAGTTCCTGACCCGTGAGGCTGTTGACCCGCTCCGTCGGCGGAGGACAGCATGAGCCCGTGGTAGGGGTGTTGGAAGCCGACTATCTGGTGGTCGGCGCGGGCGCGGCGGGGATGGCTTTCACGGACGCGCTGATCGACCATGCGGACGTCAGAGTGGTCATGGTCGACCGTCGGCATGGTGTCGGTGGACATTGGCTGGACGCGTACCCGTTTGTCCGCCTGCACCAGGCATCCGCGTTCTACGGCGTGGCATCGACGTTGCTCGGCGATGGGCGCATCCAGCAGGACGGGCCCGAAGCCGGCTTGCATGAGCGAGCGACGGCGCCGGAGGTTTGCGCGTACTACGTGCGGGTGCTGCGCGAGCGCATGCTTGCGTCCGGGAAGGTGTCCTTCTATCCGAACTGTGACTACCTCGGCGAGGGTCGGTTCGTGTCGCGCCTATCCGGTAGGCGTTTCGAGGTTCGCGCCAGGCGGCGCGTTGTTGACGCCCGCTACCTGTCCCCTCAGATACCGGCAGGAACCGCAGCACCGTTCGGCATCGCTGATGAGGTGCGCGTTGTTGCCGTCAACGACCTGGTCAAGCTTGGTGGTGCGCCGTCGCAGTACGTGATCGTCGGTTCGGGAAAGACCGCTACCGATGCATGCATCTGGCTGCTCGAGAACGGGGTCGATCCAGGCGAGATCTGTTGGGTGCGGCCCCGCGACCCGTGGATGCTCAACCGCGCGGTGGTCCAGCCAAACCCTGCTGTCTTCATTGGGATGGCGGCGGACACCGTGGCAGCAGCGGCCAAGGCAGCATCGCCGGACGACTTGTTCTGCCGGTTGGAGGAGGCGGGCGTGATGCTGCGCATCGACCGGTCGGTGACCCCCACGATGGCGAAGACCCCGACGCTCGCCCGGTGGGAACTCGACCGATTGCGCACGATCGAACACGTCGTCCAGTTCGGACACCTTCGACACGTGGCGCCGGCCCGGTTGGTGTTCGGCGCGGGTGAGGTTGCTATCGCGAAGGACGCTGTGATCGTGCACTGCGCCGCATCGGGGCTGCAGTACCCGCCGTTGCTTCCGATCTGGGGTAGCGAGACGATCACGCTGCAGCCGATCCGGACCGGATTTCCCTGCTTCGGCGCGGCGCTAGCCGGGTATGTGGAGGCCACGCTCGACGACGACGACCAGAAGAACAGGCTGTGCCCGCCATCGCCGTACTCCAATACGCCCGCCGATTGGGCGCGGATGCAGGTGCTGGGCAATCGGGCATCGATGTCGTTTGGGTCCCACCCCGGCATCCAGGCGTGGGCCAACCGGGTCTCGCTGAACCCGGGTCGCATCCCCCCGGACATGGCAGGCTCCGCCGAACTGACTGCCGCCGTGGAGCGCTTTCGCAAGCACGTCGGGGCGGGGATGGCCAGGATGGCCGAACTCGCTGAAATGTCGTAGGTGTCCGACCGGGGTTTGTTGCGTTGACTGAGCCCGGACGCCTCGGCATGCTTCGGCCCATGCGGCTGACTCGGCGTACCGACCTGACGGTTCCTGCTCGCTCGGCGTTCGCCGGCTTCCGGCTCCCGCCGGATGTGATCGTGCTGGCGGTGCGATGGTATCTGCGCTTCGGACTGTCCTCTCGCGACATCGAGGAGCTACTCGCCGAGCGCGGCATCGAGGTCGACCACGTCACCGTGCACCGGTGCGTGCAGCGGTTTAGCCCCCTGCTGGCCGACGCGGCCCGGTTCGGCCGGCACCGGGTCGGCAACCGCTGGCACGTGGACGAGACGCAGGTGAAGGTCGCCGGTCGGTGAATCTACCTGGACCGGGCGGTCGGCCAGTTCGGGCAGGTCATCGACGTGTACGCGTCAACCCGCCGGGACAGCGAGGCGGCCCGCCGGTTCTTCCAGCAGGCGAGAACCAGCACCGGTGCCGTGCCGGTGGAGGTCGTCACCGACCCTACATACGCCAGCCAGTCATTCGGTTGGGTGGCCGCGCGGCCTGCGGGGGCGCGTGGAGCTCTCTAGATGGCGCAGTTCTCGGGCGTCTCCGCCGGGATTAGCAGCGGACCAGCGGCGGGTGCCTCGAAGAACGTGGCCACGAGCACCGTCACATCGCCGGTTGCGTTGAAAGCCGTGTGGACGTCGCCGTGACCGAGGTCGACAAAGGCAGTCCCTGCCGGGTATTCATGCTCGACGCAGTCGTCGGCGCCCACGTACACCAGCGCGCCCTCGACGACGTTGACGATCACGGAGCCGGCGTGGCTATGCCAGGGGAACTGTGCTCCGGGCTGCACGGTGAACCGTGCCACCACGGTGCGCGAGGGATCTTTCGCGTTCGCAACCTCCGTCCGCTGGCCCAGGCTTCTCTTGACCTTCAGGTCGATGTCGTCGGTGAACACCGCGCGTGGTGTCAAGAACTCAGTGGCGATTGGCGGTGGTTGCTCTTGCGCTGCGGATTGCGGGACATTGGCGCTGGTCAGCAGGACAGCGATCGACGCCGCCACCAGCGCGGCTGCTTTCTTCGGGCTCATGACCGGCTCCCCCCTCTTGCCGGCCGGAGGGGCGCGCTTCACGGTCCCCCCGACCGCCCATTGCAGAATGTGCCGATGGTATCGCGCGGCACGATGTACGGGGGCCGTTTCAACGGCTCTGTTGCATTCGGCGATCGGAGACGATCTTGACCGGAGATCTTGCGGGCGAAAGCCTCTCCCGGGCGCCTCACGGCCGGCTGATGAGGCTTCCTACCGTGGCCCGCAGTAGCCGGCGGCGGGATGACCGCCCCGGCGCTTGGCGAACCGGCCCCGCCACGACCGCGGTGGCCACCCTGTCGGCCCGGGCGTGGTGCAGGTCGGCATGATCTTTCTTTGCCGGTTTTCGGGTCAACGCCCGGTTTCCACCAGGCTGAGACCAGCCCCAGCGCACGGCGCGGACCTCCCCTCACCGCGGCCAGTCCTCCGGTCGGGCGTCCATGTTCGGCCCACTCCCTTCGCTGAGCGGCGCGGGTCACTGGTCCGGCTTCGTCACCTTCACCAGGATGACGCCGATCGCGAGACAGACCAGGCCGACCCCGATCGCGGAAGGCAACTCGTTACTCCTACCCTTCGCGATCAACCACGGAATGAGTAGGAACGACGCCGTTCCCATGCCCATCACTCCCCAGCCGAAGAGCCGTACTGCCCACACGGTGGTCACCTGTCAATCCCAGAAGGCCAACTCGTCGCTGAGGTCCGAAGCGGTGTCTTTAGTGGACGACAGCCGAGTAAGGCGCGCCTTTCGGCCCGATCGTGGACAGCGCCGCACGGCGCGGCTCTGCCAGGTAGTGCGGGACGGAGTCGAGGAGTGCACCTAGTTCCAGCATGACGTCTCCAAAGGCAAGCGAAGGGAGGCATTCGACTTGAGTCATAGGCGGCGATGCATAACATGGAGCCCGACGTAGCCGGCGAACGGGTGGTGGAATGCCTCGGGCACCGTGGCGAGGATCTCGAAGCCGAACGAGCGCCAGAGCTTCACCGCCGTGGTGTTGGTTTCGACGACAGCGTTGAACGTCATCGCCCGGTAGCCGTCGGCGCGTGCTGTCTCGAGGACGTGTGCGCACAGCGCTCGTCCGACGCCGCGGCCTTGCCGGTCGGGGTCGACCATGAAACTCGCTGTGGCCACGTGTGCGGCTGGACCGCCATGGTTGGGCTCGCTTTCAGCGGTGCCGATGATTACGCCATCCTCGTCAACAGCGACGAAGGTGCGGCCAGGCGGCTGGTGGCACCACCTCGCGCGTGCATCGTCCTCGGCGATGTCGCGGTCCCAGGAAAAGGTCTCGCCCGCGGCGACGATTCGGCGCATGAATTGCCAGATCCCTGGCCAGTCCTCGGGCGATGCGGCTCTAATCCGCAGCGTCGACATTCACCAAGTTTCCTTTCGTGACACGTTTCCGGTGCACCGTCGGGATAGCTTTGACTACCCACCTGCGCTACTACGGTATCGTAGTACAGCATGCCGGAGCGCGGTGCGAGCTTGCCTGCTACGGCGCTGTAGTAGATGATGATGTCGTGAACGGCCGAAAGGTCCCGTCTCGCCTGCTGGGGCCGCTGGCGGTTGAGGTGATGCAGACGCTGTGGGAGGCCGGGGAGCCGCTCACTCCGCGGGCCGTGCAGGATGCCTTGAACTCGCGTGGCCGGGTTCCCCTGGCGTACACGACCGTCACCACGGTAATGGCACGGCTCACAGAGCGAGATGTGCTGCGGCGGACGCCAGCCGGACGCGGTTACGTGTACGAGCCGGCGGTCGGCGATGTGGCAGCGCTGGCGGTCCGTGACGTGATCCGCCAGCACGGGGAGGCGGCCGTCACCCACTTCCTGCGTGAGGCCCGCGCCGACCCGAGGCTTCGCGCGCGCCTGGAACTCTTACTAGCCGGGGACGACCCGGCCACGGGGGCTGGGGGGCCATGACGGCCACGGTGGGTCGACGGACGCGGTTCCTCATGCTCGTTGGGCTCGGTGCCGGTCGGGTGCTGCTGGTGCCGTTGGCTGTGGTGGGGATAGCCCAGGATGGCTGATCGTCATCCTGCTCTCCCTGGCAGGGTTCATGGCCATCCTCGACATCACCGTGGTGAGCGTGGCATTTGCCCCAGATCGGCAGCGCGTTACGACGGTGCGAGGCTGGTCCGGTGAGTAGCCGACTGGTCGTTCTCGGCGGCTGCGGCGCCTGGCCGGAGGCCGGCCGCGCATGCAGCGGGTTCGTTGTGGAACATCGCGGCGCGCGGGTGGTTCTGGACCTCGGTTATGGAACCCTGCCGCGTCTGCTTGGACTGCTCGACTCCACGGTCGCGAACGGGGTCGACGCAGTGATCGTGACACACCAGCACCCCGACCACATGATCGACCTGCACGGCCTATTTCGAGCCCGATGGTTTGGCCGACCCGAGGCACCGGCCATCCCGCTGTATGCACCCGAAGGGGTCGTCGCCCAGGTGGCCGGGTTGGAGGATGATGATGTCCCGGCGGTGCGGCAGGTCTTCGACTGGCACCCGCTACCCGCCGGACCCTACGAGGTCGGGCCGTTCCGGCTGGACAGCCGGCCGCTGCCGCACTACGTGCCCAACGCCGGGGTACGGCTCACCGCACCCGGTCTGACCATCTCCTATACCGGTGACACCGGACCGGATGCCGCCCTGACCGAGCTCGGCCGGGCAGCCGACATCTATCTTGTCGAGGCCACCAGCCGCGATCAGCAAGGCCCAGCCCAGCCGGGATCGGCCAGACCAGGAATGCACCTTACCGCGCGCGAGGCCGGTGCGGTGGCGGCGGCGGCCAGCGCCCAGCGGCTGCTGCTCACCCACTTCTGGCCGGGCAACGACCGGGAACGGTCATGCGTCGAGGCGGCAGAGGCCTTCGGTGGTGAGATCCTCATCGCCGACGAAGGCCTCGAAGTTCC
>JBKOZJ010000118.1:0-13928 GCA_046725875.1 Actinomycetota bacterium | reverse complement strand
AGCGTCAGCCGCTCGAACAACAGGTCGTCACCGTGGACCGGCCGGCCCCACTCGCCGTCGTGATAAGCGAGATATTCGGGCGCCGACAAGGCCCAGGGGCAGCGGAGCCGGCCGTCGTCGCCGGGAACTGGCCCGCTGCTCATTGCCCGCTACGCGCCTGGTCGCTGCGGGCCTCCAGCCCGCTCGCGGACTGTTTCGCATCCCGATGATCATCGGGCGGCTCGCCACGCCGCCGTGGGGGTGCCCATGGATCGCGGGCAGTGGCTCCTGGCTCGGCTGATGCTTCCGTGGTCTCCGCGGGCGGCGCGGCCGGGCCGCCGTGGCCATGCCCCGCCTCGCCGGCCGCACCGGCGAGCTCCTGTCGCAGACGCTCGATGTAGGTGTCCCTGGCCGCCAGCTCGACACTGATCCGGTCCAGGAGGTCGTCGACCTCCTCCATTCGATAACCGCGGAAGGCGACTGCCAGCCGCAGCGACTCGACGTCGTCCGCTGTGAGCGACCGGTCCTCGGGTAGCGAGAGATAGCGGCGATCCGGCCACGCCTGTGCCATCGAGTCGCCGCGGCCCGCCGCGATCAGCGCAATCGCGATCAGCATGACAACGATCAGCGCCGTGAAGAACCAGTACACGCCCCGATCGTGCCACGACCAACCGACAGGCCGCGGCTTGCGGCGCACATTCCAGCGGAAGGCGGCAGGCCCGCTGCACGGTGATGGTGAGGTGGGGTCGAGGACGGCGCCGGACGGTCAACCACAGGGGGCAGGGTTGTTCAGCGGCCGGCACGCTAGTCGTCGGCACCGTCCGACTCGGCCGCGCTGGCGGTCGACTCCGCCAGGTCGCGTAGCGCCTCCTCCTCTTGCTCCCGCCGGACGACCTCCGAGTCTTTGATGATCGACACGACCTCCGCCGGGTCGTCCGTGACCTGGAAGAGATCGAGGTCGGGCATGGAGATCTTCTTCGTCGAGACCAGCGTGTCGGTCATCCAGTCCACCAGACCGCGCCAGAACTCGGTCCCAACGAGCAGCACCGGGAACTGCGTGACCTTCTGCGTTTGTACGAGAACCAACGACTCGAACAGCTCGTCCATCGTTCCGAAGCCGCCGGGAACAACGACGAATGCCTGCGCGTACTTGACGAACATCATCTTCCGGGCGAAGAAGTAGCGGAAGTTGATGCCAATATCAACCCATTCGTTCAAGCCCTGCTCGAACGGAAGCTCGATGCCGAGACCCACCGAGACCCCGCCTGCCTGCGAGCAGCCCTTGTTGGCGGCCTCCATCGTCCCGGGACCGCCGCCGGTGATCACGGCGTAGCCGGCCTCGGCGAGCAGCCGGCCAATCCGCTCCGTGAGAGCGTATTCCGGGTGGTCCCTGGGCGTCCGCGCCGACCCGAACACGCTCACGGCGGGCCCCAGTTCGGCGAGCATGCCGAAGCCTTCGACGAACTCGGACTGGATCCGCAGCACCCGCCACGGGTCCGTGTGGACCCAGTCGACCGGCCCGCGCCCATCGAGCAACCGCTGGTCGGTAGTACTCCTCTCCGGAACCTGGCGACGCCGCAGCAGCACCGGCCCGCGGTGCTTCTCCAGCGGGCGGTCGGGATGGATCGACATGTCCTCGGGAGGGACAAACTCTGTACCCATGAGATCGGAGGCTACGTCAGTTTCACTGCGCCCGACCGCCTCCCCAGTGGGCGGACGGTTTAACATCGCCGGTGGTTTCGGCCCGTTGACGTCAACGAGCGAGCCAGGCCCGCATCCGGGCCTCGCATTCTCTGATCTCGGCGACCCGGACGTGCTCCTCCGGGCTGTGCGCGAGGCTGGGATCGCCCGGACCGTAGTTGACGGCCGGAACGCCGAGCGCCGCAAACCGGGACACATCCGTCCACCCGAACTTCGGCCGAGGTGCATTGCCCACGGCGGCAACAAACGCTGCTGCGGCGGGCCGTTCCAGGCCCGGAAGTGCTCCCTGGATCGCGTCCGTCACCGCGACCTCGAAGCCGGCGAAGACATCGCGTACGTGCGCGATCGCCTCGTCCACCGACCGATTCGGGGCGAAGCGGTAGTTCACAGATGCGACGCATTTGTCGGGGATCACGTTGCCGGCCACCCCGCCGCTGACACCCACCGCGTTGAGCCCTTCGCGATACTCGAGGCCGTCCACAACCACTCGCCGTGGGTCGTACCGCCGAAGCCGGTCCAGGATCGCGCCGGCCTCATGGATCGCGTTGCGCCCCATCCAGGACCTGGCACTGTGGGCACGATGCCCGTGGGTGATCACGTCAATCAAGAGGGTTCCCTGGCATCCCGCCTCTACGGTCGCACCGCTGGGTTCCATGAGCACCGCGAAGTCGCCGTCGAGCAGGTCGGTCCGCTCCTTCGCGACCAACCCAAGACCGTTTCGCTCGGACTCGACCTCCTCGCACTCGTAGAACGCGAAGGTGACGTCGCGGCCTGGCGCCGGAATGGTCGCCGCGAGGCGCAGCGCGACCGCCACGCCGCTTTTCATGTCACATGATCCGCAGCCGTAGAGCAGATCGCCTACCCGCCGAGAGGGCAGGTTCCCGGCGATCGGGACCGTGTCGAGATGACCGGCGATCACGACCCGCTCCGACCGTCCCAGCTCCGTTCGGGCGACCAGGTTGTTGCCCATCCGGGTCAGCCGCAAATGCGAAAGCGGCCGCAGCGCGGCATCAATCTCGTCCGCGATCCGCTTCTCGCCACCGCTCACGGACGGGATGTCGACCAGGGCGGCGGTCAGCTCGACCGCGTCCATCTCCAAGTCAAGCCCCATGGGGATGAACACTAGATCAGGCGCACTAACTTGGTGGGGTGGTCAGGGCCGTACTAACGCCACGGTGGCTGGCGCTGCACGTGCTGCTCGTCGCCGTCGTCGTAGCGTTCTGCGGCCTGGGAAATTGGCAGCTCGATCGGGCGCGGGCCGAGGCCAAGCCGAAGTCGGACGTGGACAAGCCGCCGATCGCCCTGGCCGACTTGATGGGCCCGACCGCCGGGGTGCCAGGCGACGAGGTGGGCCGCCGGATGACCGCATCCGGAGAGTACGACGGGGCACATCAGCTGCTGGTCGCCGATCGTGTGCAGCACGGCCGGCCGGGCTACTGGCTGCTCACGCCGCTGCGGACGACCACCGGTCCGGCGGTGATGGTCGTCCGCGGCTGGGTCGCGGAGCCGGCCGACCCGGCGGGGGAGCCGGCAACGGGTCGGGTCACGGTGACCGGCCGGCTCCAGCCATCCGAGCCACTGGGTGAGCCAACGACCGGCCTTGGCGGCGAGATCACCTCGATCACCACCACCGAGCTGATCCAGCGCCTCCCGTATGACATCTACGACGGGTACATCGTGCTGACCCAGCAGACGCCTCCCGCCGATCTTGGCCCCGAGCCGGTGGACGCGCCGTTGCGTGCGGCCCCCCGGGGTAGCTTCCCACTGCAGAACACGGCGTATGCGATTCAGTGGTGGCTGTTCGCGGTGTTCGCCGTCGCTCTGTGGTGGCGACTGGCGCGCGACGCGGTGCACGCAACGACAAACGGCGTGGCGGCGCCCCGTCCCAGTGGTGAACCACCGAGCGTTCATCCCGCGGGCCAGCCGACCGATCCGGATCCAGCGGGAGATAGAGTCGCCGCCGGGACGGTCGAGACGGCCGATGTCGACCGGGCAAAGGAGGTTCGCGGATCGTGAAGGGCGCGTTGATTCGCTATCGCGTCATGGCATACGTGGTCGGAGTGATGCTGCTCGTACTGGTCTTCGTGGCGATGCCGGTGAAGTACATCGGCGACAACCCCAGCCTTGTACAAGTGGTCGGGCCGATCCACGGCTTCCTCTATGTCGTCTACCTGATCTTCACGATCGACCTCGCGTTCCGGCTGAAGTGGCCACTAGGCCGGATGCTTCTTGTCATGCTCGCCGGGACCATTCCGTTCATGTCTTTTGTCGCCGAGCGCTGGGTCGCTCACCATGCGAGCTCCAGAAGCGAGCCCGAGCCCGCTGGAACAGCTTGAGGTCGATCGCCTGACCTTCGGCGCTCAGCCACCGCGGCGGGGTCTCCGCGAAGTTCTGCAGTGAAGCGATCAAAACTTCGGGGCGTTCCCTATCCGGTCAGGCCGTGGGCGCGGAGCAACTCATTCAGCTGTGCCTTGTCGTGCCGCTCCCCCTCGGCGAGGCGCTTGATGACGAGGACACACGGGAGCCCGAACGTCCCGCCTGGGAATTCCCGCGCCCTCGTGCCGGTCACCGCGACCGACCACGATGGCACATAGCCGCGGGAGAGCTCCCGGCCGGTTTCGGCGTCGATCACCGGCATCGATCTCGACAGGATCGTCCCGGCGCCGAGAACGGCCCCGCGGCCGACCCGGGCTCCTTCGACAACCATCGACCGGCTACCGATCAGTGCGTCGTCCTCGATCATCACCGGCTCGGCCTGCGGCGGTTCGAGTACACCTCCGATGCCCACACCGCCGGAGAGGTGTACGCGCTTGCCGATTTGGGCACAAGAACCGACCGTCGCCCAGGTGTCGACCATGGTCCCCGCGTCGACGTAGCTGCCGATGTTGGTGAAGGACGGCATCAGGACAACGCCCGGCGCGATGTACGAGCCCCACCGGGCGATCGCACCTGGCACGACTCGTACCCCGTCAAGCCGCCGCTTCAGCGGCACGCGGTCCTGATAGCGGAAGTCGCCGACCTGCACGTCGGTGAGATCGAGCACGCGGAAGGACAGCAGGATCGCCTGCTTTGCCCGCTCGTCCACGACCACTTTGTCGCTCGTCTCATCCACGTACGCGACCCGCGCGTGGCCGGCGTCGAGCAGGTCGACGGCACTGGTGACGATCTTGCGCGCGTCTTGGTCCGCGGGCGTGAGCTCGGCTCTAAGCTCCCAGAGCTCCTCCACGGCCGGGTCGATCGGGCTGGTGTGCACCATGGCGGACGATCCTATGCGCGGCGGCCGACCTTCATCGTCTGCGATCACCGTGGCTCCGGCTCAGACTCGCGGTTGGGCGGCGCGGGCGGCGATCATGTGGTCGTAAGGCGGGCGACAGCCGCGGCGACCCGCTCGTCCGTGGCGGTGATGGCGATCCGGACGTGGCGGGCGCCGGCCGGACCGTAGAACTCGCCTGGTGCGACGAGGATCCCCGTCTTCGCAAGCGCCCCAACCGTATCCCAGCATGGCTCACCGCGGGTGGCCCACAGATAGAGGCCACCCGCGCTGTGCTCGACACTGAAGCCGGCCGCGCGGAAGGCAGTCCGCAGCGCCCCCCGGCGTGTCCGGTACACCTCTCGCTGCTCGGTCACGTGCGCGTCGTCGCCGAGCGCGGCCACCATAGCCGCCTGCACCGGCCTGGGCATCATGAGCCCCGCGTGCTTTCGCACCTCGAGAAACTCGCTGACCAGTTGCGGGTCCCCCGTGACGAACCCGGCCCGGTAGCCGGCAAGGTTGGACCGCTTGGACAGCGAGTGGACGGCGAGCAGGCCGTCATGACTGCCGGCGCAGACGTCAGGATGAAGTACCGAGACGGGCTTGGCCTCCCAGCCGAGTTCGACATAGCACTCGTCGCTCGCCACCACAGCACCGAGGTCGCGCGCCCACTCGACGACATCACGCAGCTCCGCCGCCGACAGGACCCGTCCGGTCGGGTTGGATGGTGAATTCAGCCAGACCAGCCGAACTCGGGCCGGATCGAGCTCCGGGACCCGGTCGAGGCCGCCGCTTCCGGCCGGCCCGGCGCCATCGCCAACGTTCGGAAGCGGTGCGGCAATCGGTGTCGCAGCCGCCAACCGGGCGCCGACGTCGTAGGTCGGATACCCGAGTTCCGGGAAGACCACCTGGTCGCCCGGGCCGAGGCCCAGCAACGAAGGAAGCGCGGCGACGAACTCCTTCGTGCCGATCAGCGGCAGCACCGCCGCCCGATCGACCGCGATACCGAGCCGTCGCGCGAGCCAACCGGTGGCCGCGACGCGAAGCTGGACCGTGCCCTCGGTCTTCGGATAGCCGGGCGCATCTGCGGCGCCGGCCAACGCCTCGCGCACGATCGCCGGAGTGGCGTCGACCGGCGTTCCGATCGACAGGTCGACGATCCCGTCCGGGTGTGCCGCTGCGGTCATCCCGTACGGCTCGAGCACGTCCCACGGGAAGTCTGGAAGGACGTGGAATGGGCGTTTCTTGCGATCGCTCAGGCTTCGGTCTCCTGGGGTGGCAACGCCGCGATGAGCGGGTGGTCCTTCTCGATGAGACCGAGCTTCGAAGCACCCCCGGGCGAACCGAGGTCATCAAAGAACTCGACGTTCGCCTTGTAGTAGTCCTTCCACTGCTCCGGTACGTCGTCCTCGTAGAAGATCGCCTCCACCGGGCACACGGGCTCACACGCTCCACAGTCGACGCACTCGTCAGGATGGATGTAGAGCATCCGCTCGCCCTCGTAAATGCAGTCGACGGGGCACTCGTCGATGCAGGCCTTGTCCTTGAGGTCGACGCAGGGCTGCGCGATGACGTAGGTCACGTCCTGATTCCTCCTTGCGCGTCCCACCGCGGCCTGGGGCCAACCCGGCTATCTTCCCATCGGACACGGTGTCCAGCCAGGCAGGAGCCGAGTATCCCTGGTTAGGCAACCCTAGTATCGCTGTCGTCCAGGTGGTCCGTGCAACTGGTGGCAGACAGGACTCGTGATCGATGAGCTTTGTACCCGCTTATGTCGTTTCAATCAGCGCGGCTGACGTCGGCCGTCGGGTCTCGGTACGCCTGCGCACCGACGACGAGATGCTTACCGACGTGGTCGGCGACTTGATCCGGTGGACCGGCGGTGCGTTGCGGATCAAACGCCGGGACGGCTCTATCGCGGAGGTCGCCGAGGATCGGCTCGTCGCCGGCAAGGTTGTCCCGCCGCCACCGACCCGCGCCGCTGGCCCGGGCGGCCGGGTTCCCGCGCACGTCGTGATCGGCCAGATCGAGCTCGAAGAGATCGCCTCTCGGGGCTGGCTCGGCCTGGAGTCCCGCTGGACGGGCCGCTGGCTGCTACGGGCGAGCGACGGCTTCACGGGCCGCGGCAACTCGGTTCTCCCGCTCGGCGACCCCGGCCGGCCGCTCGACGAAGCGCTGGCCGAGGTCGCTGCGTGGTACGCACAACGCGGCCTGCCCGGTCGTTTCCAGGTGCCTCTACCAGTTATGTACGGACTGGACGAGGCGCTGTCCGCCCGCGGCTGGACCGCGTACGACCTTACCCACGTCATGACCGGCTCCGTCACGGCGCTGCTTGATGCCACCAGGAGGCGAGACGACCTTCCGCCGGTCGAATTCGCCGACTCCGTGACCGACGAGTGGCTCTCGCTCTATCACTACCGCGGGCGCCAACTGCCCGCCATCGCGCCGACGGTGCTCGCTTCGGCCGACCATCCGGTGTTCGCCTCCGTGCGTGACGCCGGCGAAGTGATCGCTATCGTCCGTGGCGCGCTTGCCGCGGGCTGGCTAGGCGTGACCGCGCTAGAGGTAGCGGCCGGAGTCCGGCGGCGTGGTGTGGGCTCGCACGTGATGCGGGGCCTGGCCACCTGGGCCGGTGACCGCGGCGCGCACTCGATCTACCTTCAGGTCGACACGGCCAACGAGACAGCCGTCCGGTTCTACGACCGGCTCGGCTTCCACCGACACCACAAGTACCACTACCGCCTCGCTCCAGCTGGGTCACGCTGACCCCGAACGCCGCCGGTGGCCGCTCGCGGGCCGGGTCCTAGGGTTGAGGCGTGCGGTTATATGACACGCGGACGCGCGCGGTCGAAGAGATCATCCCGGCCACGCGGGGCATGCTGCGCATGTATTGCTGCGGTCCGACCGTCTACCGCGATGCACATGTCGGCAACCTCCGCACCTTCCTCCTGGGCGACCTGATCCGCCGGGTAGCGGAGGCGCAGGGCTGGCGAGTGCGGGCTGTACAAAACATCACCGATGTCGGGCACCTCGAGGACGATACGGCGCTGGACGCGCTCGGCGAGGACAAGCTGCTCGCCGAGGCGCGGCGGACCGGGCGCGACCCGCTGGAGATCGCTCGGCACTACGAAGACCGGTTCCATGCCGACTTGGCGGCCCTGAATGTAAGGCCGGTCGATCTTTATCCGCGCGCGTCCGAGTCGATGCCGCTCATGCTCGGCCTCGTTCGACGGCTGGTCGACAAGGGCAACGCGTACGTCGCGGACAACGGATCGGTGTTCTTCGATGCTGCGTCCTTCGAGTCGTACGGCGAGATTTCCGGCAACCGGCTGGAGCAACTGCGGCCCGGACACCGCTTCGAGGGCACGATAGACGAGAACAAGCGTTTCCATGCCGACTGGGCGCTGTGGAAGGCGGCCGAGCCCGCGCGCCGCGAGCTGGTGTGGGACTCGCCGTGGGGGTACGGCTTCCCGGGATGGCACGTCGAGTGCTCGGCGCTGCTGCTGCAGCATCTGGGCGAGGACGTGGACGTCCACGTCGGCGGGATCGACCTCCGGTTCCCGCACCACGAGGACGAGCGGGCGCAGTCGAACGCGGCCGTCGGGCACGACGTGGTCCGGCACTGGGTGCACGGCGAGCACTTGCTCTTCGAAGGCCGCAAGATGGCCAAGTCAACCGGCAACGTGGTGCTCCTGTCCGACGTCATGAGTCGCGGCCACGACCCGCTGGCGCTGCGGCTGGCCTTCCTGGAGCACCGCTACCGGCAGCAGATGAATCTCACCTGGGCCGCGATCGGCGCCGCCGACCGCACCCTGGCGCGCTGGCGGGAGCGGGTGGCGGAGTGGGCCGAGGCAGCGAGCCAGCCGATGCCGTCGGCCTACCTTGCGGAGGTGTACGAGGCGTTCGCCGATGATCTCGACACGCCCGCCGCGCTGCAGGCCCTGCGCCGTCTCGAGAAGGACACTGAGATTCCCGCGGGCGCGAAGTTCGAGGCGTTTGCCCATCTCGACCGCTTGCTCGGTCTGGATCTCGCCCGGGACGTCGGCAAGCCGAAAGAGACCGCTGTGCTTCCCGCCGAGGTGACCGAGCTGCTCGACGCCCGGGCGGCCGCCCGAGCCACCAAGAACTGGACCGAGTCCGACCGACTGCGGGACGAGCTCGCCACCCACGGTGTCAAGGTCATCGACACCCCCGAGGGCCAGCGTGTCGAGTGAAGCCGGAGCAATTAGGGGTGGATCTCTTCCTTGCAGATGATCTCGTCAGCCGGAACGTAGTGCGTGTTGAACGACTCGCGCCCGATCTCTTGCCCATTCTGGTTGAAGACCCGCCATGTCGTGATGTCGAAGCCCCGCATGCCCTCCTGCGGCACGCAGCGATCCCGCTCGATCGTGTCGTACGGCTTGACGTTGCGCTCGGGACCCTCGATACGGCTGATGTCGTACTTCTTCGTCCCCCAGAACGTGACGGTCACCGACGTGTTCGTTGCCGAGGCGGTGATGAAGACGCCGTGCCCTGAGTCGTTGAAAAAGCGTAGGTCCTTTGACCCCCAGAAGACGGTGGCCTCGGTCCCCTTCGGATAGCGCGAGATCCAGAAGCTGTGCGGATGGTGCTCCACGTCCTTGAGCCCTGCATAGAAGATGGCGTTGAAGGTCGTCGTGGCCACCGCGGAGACGCCGCCGCCGACGTCGGCATCGAAGCTGCCGCTGCCGCCGATGATGATGCCCTTGACGAAGCCGCGCGCCTCAGTCCGCTCGCCGACGGCCTGGTTGAAGCTGAACTCCTCGTTCGGCAGCACCAGCGTCCCGTTGAGGTACTCGGCGGCCTGGCCGATGTTGTGTGCGCGGTAGGCCGCGTATGGGAAGTTCGTTGTCCAGGACGAGATCCGCTCGGTGACGCCGAGTGCCTCGGCCTCCGCGGTGGTGAGCTCAGGCTTGGCCCGGACCAGCTTGACCTCGGCGATCCGGCCGTCGGTCTTCGGTAGGACCCTGACCATCGCGGCTGCGAGGTCGTTCGGTGCGATCTCCGTGCCCTCGACCGCCGGCACCAACTGCGGCCGGCCGCCGACGACCCGGAATGACGCGTCCTTTGCCTCGTCCTCGTAGGGCTCAAGCCGGGAGTCCAGCGCCTTCCGCAGACCCGCGCCGTTCACTACGAGCCGAAGCTTGCCGTCGACGGGTTTGGTCGACAGGTACTTGGCGAACGTCCGCACCGGCACGTCGAGCGAGGAGCCACCCACCTTGAGTGTCACCGAGGACGACACGGCGGGCTCGCCGAACTCGTTCATCGCCCGTTGGACCTCGAGGGCGCCGATTGACGGTTGGGTAACGGTGACCGGCGCCTCCGCCACTCCGAGAGCTCCGGCATACGTGGAGGTAAGGACTTCGCGCATCCCCGCCTCGTCTAGCGTCCAGCCAGCCTTGGGCTGGACCGGCTTGGCGTCGCCGTCGCTGAAGTCGATGGCCCCCTCGGCTGGTCGCTGCCCGACCACCTTGGCGATCTTGTCGATCGTCTTCTCCATGCCGTCGCCGCTCGTCGTGACCACCGGCTCGACGGAGCTGTCCGTCATTAGGCTCCTGATCAACGTGACGGGATTGAGGCTGGCGGCACCGGCTGCGTCCACAGTCGCCGCGGAGTCCACGGCGAGCCCGGCCTCGGCAGTGTCGACGTCTACCTTTTCGTCCGCCGTGGTCACCTGAATCTGCCCGGGCAGCCGGGCGGGGAGCTCGCTGCGTAGCGTCTCGGTGGCGTCCGCCTTGGACATGCCGCCGATGTTGACCCCGAGGACCGTCGTCCCGCGCGGCACGCCTGAGCCGGCCGCGATGGCGGCGATGATGTAGGTGAGCAGGAGGATCCCCATGCCGGCGACGAGCGGGATCCACCACACCAGCCACCGGCGGCGGGTGGGTGGGGGCGCGCCGGCGGGCGGCTCCTGCGGCTCGTCCCCGAGCGCGGGGATGATCGACGTGTCGGCCTGGGCCATTGTCAGCTCACTAAGACGTACGGAAATCGCAGTCCAGCCACATGATCGACGTACCGGCGTGCTCCGAACGTATGCCGCCCTGCCGCCCGGTGCGCTCGATGATCTGGTTGGAACGTCCAAATCGGCGCAGTGCCCACAGGGACCTGCGCCGATCCGACATAGTAATGGGACGTGGCGACCGGGTGTTAGGTTGCGTCGCCCAGAATGTGATACTTCCCCTGGAAATAAAGCAGGGGACGGTCATCGGGGCGCGGGACCGCCAGGCCGAGCACCTCGCCGACGACGATGTCGTGGTCCCCGCCGTCGTAGGTTCCAGTCGTCCGGCATTCGACCGTGGCTAGCGCATCCGAGAAGAGGGCAGCGCCGGTCATCGGTCCCCTCGTGTAGGGGAAGCCGGCGAGCTGGTTGGCGAGTGGACGGCCGCGGGTCGCGAACCAGTTGGACGCCTCCAAGGCTCGCTCGCCCAGGACCGAGACCCCCCACCCGCGCGTCTCCGCCACCGCATCGTGGAAACGTGCGATCTTCTCCACGCACACGAGGACCAGGAACGGATCGATGGAGACGGACGTGAACGCGTTCGCGGTCATCGCGTGGTCGATGCCGTCCGGGGTGCGGGTGGTGACCACCGTGATGCCGGTGGCGAACCGCCCAAGAGCATCCCGGAACGAGTCCAAGTCAACGCGGCGGCTCGCCGCCGACCCGGCCGAGCCAAGGGTCACAGCGTCCGATTGCACCGAGTTGCGAGGATCGTCAGTCACTTAGGCTCACCTTACCTCGCGGCCAGAACCCTGCCTCGCCGTCCGAACCGGCATCGCAAGGACGCCTGCCCACTAGCGGCTTCGCCGAGGTGGCTCGGTGGGGAGGGTAGCGAGCGTCGCCGCCCCGAGCATTGGCAGGACGAGGAAGATGTAGACGCCGGGGCCGTTCCCGGCAAGGATCGTGTCGCCCTCTGGGCGCGACACTGTGAACGGCAGGATCGCCAACAGCCAGCCCGCAGCGGGTACGATCGCGCCCGCGCGGGCGGACGTAATCAAACGTCCAAGTACGAAGAGACCGATGGCCCCGCCCCCGGCGACCGCGACGCCATAGCGCACCGGCAGCGAGCCGACCCGCAGGCTCAGGGCTTGTACGAAGGCTCCGACGAGGCCGGAGGCAAGCCCGCCCAGCGCGAGGCCGATGTATACCGCGATCGATCCGACCCGGCTGCGCACGGCGGTCACCCTATCGGCCCGCCGCAGGCTCGCCCGTCCGGTACTGCCTGGTAAATGACGCGGGCGTTATAGGTCCAAGCCGGCGAAGAGATCGGTCTCCCAGCCGCCGTCACCGGTCGGTCCGATCTCACTCCGCACCAGCCGGTAATGCTCCTGCGCAAGCACCTGGCTCCCAAGGTTGTTGGAGAGCGCGAAGAACGGCCCCTCCACGGCGATCTGTGTGGCGTGCGCGCGGAGTGCCGCCAGCTTCGCATCGGCGTACTCGCTGCCGTCGATCTCGGTGGTCACAAGCTCATCCGGGACCGCAAACGGGATGTCGCCGTCCGGGTCGAGGCTGCTGAAGTTGGACGAGTCCCCCGCATCGCGGAGGGCTCGGATCGCCGCCCGGATTCGGGACTTGGGCATCGCGTTCCAGTAGATCTTGGCGATCCACCACGGCTCACCGAGGTCGGCCCGAAAACCCGGGTCGGCCGCCAGCTCCGCTGCCCGCATCGCGACCCGATGGGCTTGGATGTGGTCTGGATGGCCGTAGCCGCCGTGCTCGTCGTCAGTCACCAGAACTTGCGGCTGTACTTCGCGGATCACCTCGACCGCAAAGGCCGCCGCCTCGTCGACCGGCGTCTGCCAGAAGCAACCGGGTCGGTCATTCGCGGGAGTGCCCATCATGCCCGAGTCGCGATAACGCCCTGGACCACCGAGAAACCGATGGTCGGTTACGCCCAGCGCGGCCATCGCGGCGGCAAGCTCTCCAATCCGGTGCTCGCCGAGGCGGTCCTCCTTATCGGCCGCCAGATACTCCAGCTCTGGCACGAGCACCTCGCCCTCCTCCCCCAAAGTGCAGGTGAGGAGCGTTACGCGCGCGCCATCGGCCACATATTTCGCCATCGTCGCGCCGTTGTTGATCGTCTCGTCGTCCGGGTGCGCGTGTACGAGGAGCAGCCGCCGGTTCGGTTCACCCACGACGACGACAGTAGTTCCCTACTCCGCGCGGCGGCCGCGCGTCAGGGGCCTGACAGGATGGCGGGTATGACCGACTCCTTCCCCCGGCTGTCCGCGCGCACTCAGAACTTCACCCTCGGCGCTCCCAGGTCCTACACGATCGCCGCGGACGGCACGCGCGTGGCCTTCCTCAGGTCGCGGCACGGTGAGGACCGCGGCACGTGCCTGTGGATCCTCGACGTGGCCGGCGAGAAGACGAGTGAGCGGCTGGTCGCCGACCCTCAGGCGCTGCTCGCCGGCGCCGGCGAGGAGCTGTCAGCCGAGGAGCGCGCGCGGCGGGAGCGGACCAGGACCGGCGCGGCGGGAATCGTCCAATACGCGACCGACAAGGCGGTCACGAAAGCGGCGTTCGCCCTGTCCGGCCGACTCTTCGTGGCGGACCTGCTCGCCGGGCCGACCCGCGAGTTGGCCGCGGTGGCTCCGGTCATCGATCCACGGCTCGATCCGACCGGCACGTACGTCGCCTATGTATCGAGCGGGACGCTGCGGATCATCCGAGTCGACGGATCTGGTGACCGAGCCCTGGCCGAGCCCGACGCGGCCACGGTTACCTGGGGGCTGGCCGAATTCGTCGCGCAGGAGGAGATGGACCGGACCCGCGGCTTCTGGTGGTCTCCGGACGGCCAGCGGCTGCTCGCCGAGCGATCCGACGACGCGCCCGTACAGCGCTGGCACATCGCCGACCCGGCGAACCCGGCGAGCAAGCCGGCCGAGGTCGCCTATCCCGCTGCGGGCACGCCGAACGCGGTCGTCTCGCTCGCCCTGGTCGACCTGGACGGCTCGCGGCAGGAGGTCCGCTGGGACGTGC
>JBKOZJ010000117.1:0-10832 GCA_046725875.1 Actinomycetota bacterium | reverse complement strand
CTTGCGGGCCCGCACGCCGCGATGATGCTCGGCGACCTCGGTGCCCGAGTGATCAAAGTCGAGTCGCCGGATGGCGACGACTCGCGACATTGGGGCCCGCCGTTCGTTGGACAGCCGGACGCTCGGGAGTCGACGTATTTCCTGTCCTGCAATCGGAACAAGGAGTCCATCGCGCTCGATCTGAAGTCGGCCGACGGCGCCGCCCTGCTCGCCCGTCTGGTCCGGCACGCCGATGTGTTGGTGGAGAACTTCCGCACCGGTGTGCTGGACCGTCTCGGCTTCCCGCCGGCTCGCTTGCACGAGCTGAATCCGCGGTTGGTCATTCTGTCCATCACGGGTTTCGGGCACGACGGGCCGGAGGGTGGCCGAGCCGGCTACGACCAGATCGCGCAGGGTGAGGCCGGGCTGATGAGCCTGACCGGCCCAGCGCCGAACCAGCCGATGCGAGTGGGCGTGCCGGTGGGCGACCTTCTTGCCGGCATGTACGGCGCCTACGGTGTCCTCGCCGCCTTGCGCGAGCGGGATCGTACCGGCCACGGCCGCGTCGTGCGGACGTCCCTGCTCGCGGCGATCGTCGGTGTCCACGCCTTCCAAGGCACCCGCTACACCGTGGCCGGCGAGGTCCCCGTGGCTCAGGGCAACCATCACCCGTCGATCTGCCCGTACGGCTCGTTCACCTGCGCCGACGGCATCATTCAGATCTCGGTTGGCAGCGAAGCACTGTGGCGACGGTTCGCGCCGCTCGCCGGGCTCGACCCGGACGACCCGCGCTTCGCCCGCAACCCCGATCGCGTGCACCACCGCGAGGAGCTGGTCGCCCGGCTCGATGCCTCGTTCGGCAAGCATCCACTCGCGTGGTGGCTGCCTCGACTGGCCGAGATCGGCGTGCCGGCCGGCGAGGTGCGCACCCTCGACCGGGTGTACGAGTGGGAGCAGACCCGCGCGCAACGCCTGCTCGTCGACGTATCGCATTCCACGCTTGGCACGGTGACTCTGCCGGGACCACCGCTGCGGTTCTTCGCCACCGACGGAGCCGAGATCGATCTCGCTCACGACGCGCCGCCCGTCCTGGACGAGGACGGCCCTGCCATTCGCGCCTGGCTCGACGCCGTCGATCAGTAGGCGCCGGTTAGCGCCAGGAGCCCCCGAACAGCCGTGGCGACCGGCCACTTAGAGCGGGTGCCTGGGCAGGCGATGCCAAAGAGACCGGCCGGGCTGGGCAGTGTGTGCCCATACTCGGCTCGGGTGATGCCGCTTAGAGTCGGCGCCGTGCGGGTCCTGATCGCGCTCGGTGGAAATGCGATGACCGGCCCAGACGGCAGCGCTACTCAGGCCGCGCAGAAGGCAGCGGTCGAGGTGGCCATGAAGCGGGTCGCCGATCTCGTCGCGCAAGGTGTCGAGGTGGTGCTGACCCACGGCAATGGGCCGCAGGTCGGCAACCTTCTTGTGAAGAATGAGCTGGCCGCGCATGTCGTCCCGCCGGTGACACTGGACTGGTGCGGCGCTCAGACCCAAGGCACGATCGGCCTTCTCATCCTCAACGCGCTCGAGAAGCAGCTCGCCGACCGCGATCTTCGCCGGCGCGTGGCCGTACTCGTCACGCGCACCCGGGTTGATCCGAGCGACCCGGCTTTCGCTGCACCGACGAAGCCCATCGGGCGGTTCCTGCCGGAGACCGAAGCGCGGCCCATGATCGAGCGCGGACAGCACTGGAACGACCGCGGAAGCCGCGGGTGGCGGCGGGTTGTGCCGTCTCCGGAGCCGTTGGAGATCCTCGATGCACCGGCCGCCCGGGCGCTCATCAGCGCCCGCTATATCGTCGTGGCGGCCGGAGGGGGCGGTATCCCGGTCGTGCGAGGGGCCGGCGGCGCCCTTCAGGGCGTCGAAGCCGTCATCGACAAGGACCTCGCCGCGGCCTTGCTTGCCCGTACACTCGCCGCGGACGCACTGGTGATCGCGACCGACGTTGACCACGTTCAGCGCGGCTTCGGCACCGACCATGCCCGGCCGATTGGTCGGATCGACCCGGCTGCATTGCGCGAGCTCGCCGCGGGGGAACACTTTGCGAGCGGAAGCATGGGACCCAAAGTGGAAGCCGCTTTGCGGTTCGTCGAGGCGGGCGGCCGGTTCGCCGTGGTCACGTCGCTCGACCACATCGCCGAGGCGGTCACCGGCCGCTACGGCACGGTGGTGACTGCGGAACCGGCCGCTAGGCCTGCTGCGAACTAGCAAAGCTCGGGCGGCCGAGGAGAGCGAGCGAGGATGATGCCGATCGAGGTGCGCAAGGTCGCCATCGAGAGCGTCACCGACGCGTCCGGGCTTGCCCAATGCCTCGACGACGGTATTTTCACGGCTGACGACGTCCTCGCGGTGGTCGGGAAGACCGAGGGCAACGGCGGCGTGAACGACTACACGCGGATCCTCGCGGACCGCGCGTTCCGCGAGGTCCTGGTCGAACGGGGAAGCCGGTCGGCCGCCGAGGTCAAGCAGGTGCCGCTGGTGTGGTCGGGCGGCACGGACGGCGTGCTCTCTCCACATGCAACGGTGTTCGCGCATGCGCCCGAGGGTCGGTACAAACCGACCGAGGAGCCACGACTGTCGGTGGGGGTCGCGATGAGCGCGCCGATCCTGCCCGAGGACATTGGCCGCCCCGCGATGGTGGAGAAGGTTGCCCTCGGTGTCCGCGATGCAATGAAGGTCGCCGGGATCGACGACCCCGCCGACGTCCATTATGTACAGACCAAGACACCGTTGCTCACGATGGAGACCATCGCCGACGCGCGCTGCCGCGGTCAGGACGTTTGGACAACTGACACCCTCAAGTCCATGGACGTGTCCAATTCGACGACCGCGCTCGGCATCGGGGTGGCCCTTGGGGAAATCCCGATGCCGTCGGCCGAACAGATTCACCGCGACCTTTCGCTCTACTCGTCCGTCGCGTCCTGCTCGTCCGGAGTGGAGCTCGATCGGGCCCAGATCGTGGTGGTCGGCAACGCACGCGGCCTTGGCGGGCGCTTCCGGGTCGGGCACTCGGTGATGCGCGACGCCATCGATGCGGATGGCATTTGGGCCGCTATCCGGGTGGCCGGGCTCGACCTGCCCGAGCGACCGCACCCGTCGGACTTGGGGGGTCGCTTGGTGAACGTCTTCCTCAAGTGCGAGGCGGACCCAACCGGCCGGGTCCGCGGCCGCCGCAACATCATGCTCGACGACTCGGATGTGCATTGGCACCGGCAGATCAAGGGCTGTGTGGGCGGCGTCGCCGCGTCGGTTACCGGCGATCCGGCCGTCTTCGTCTCGGTGGCCGCCGTGCATCAAGGCCCGTCCGGCGGCGGCCCGGTGGCGGCGATCGTCGACCTCGGCTAGTGCGCGCCGGGCAACCGGCCCAAGCGCGGTCGCGAGGGACTTCTAGATCAAGTCGGGATCGGGAACAGGCGGTCGCGGTGGGGTTGGCTCCGGCTCGCCTGGGTGCGGCGCGGGCTCTGGTTCCGGATTCGGCGGGATCGGGTCGGGTACCGGTGGCTGTGGTGGCGGGAACGGTTCGGTCATGACAATCACCCCTCCTGCGGGGTCGACCTCGGTCTACCCTGCCATGAAGGCCGAAATCGCGGAGGTGCGGGAGCCTAGCAGTCAAACCGGTGATCAGCAGCAGTTGGCGGTCCTGATCGAACCGACTCGCGCGTAGGGTTCCGGTGATGCACGGCAACGCGATTCCCAGCCAGGGGTTCTCGAATGACGACGGTTCGGCGGATCCGGGCGTCGGTCGCGCGCTTGCCGCGTTCCAGCTCGGCGGCATCGGCACATCAGAGCTCGTCGCCGCGCTGGGCGGCTGCCGGTTGATCGTCCCGGTGGTGACGACGCTCCAGGACGAGCCGCCCGCATCGCCGTCCGACGCGACACGTGCGAAAGCACGCGACTCGCACCGGGAGAAGGAAGCCGAGATCTCCCTGATCCTTATCAAGGCGCCTGACGGCAGGACAGCGTTGCCGGCCTTCACATCGGTCGAGGCCCTGGCCCGCTGGAAGGCCGATGCCCGCCCCGTCCCGGCCGAGGCGCAACGGGTGTGCGCGGGTGCTCTTGCCGAGGGCGCCGATCTCGTCGTGGTCGATCCGTCCGGCCCGATCACCGTGGAGCTTGCCGGTTCGGTGCTCTGGGCGCTGGCCGACGGCCGTTCTCTGGTTTCGCCCGCCGCCGATCCCCAGGTGGTCGACGCTGTACGGAAGGCGACCGCAGGGAAGGCTGACGCATTTGCCGACGTGTACATACATCCAGGGCAGCCGCAGGATACCGACCTCGTGATCAGCCTCGTGGCCCGAGACGGCAGCGGTCGGGACGAGCTGCGCAAATCGGCCGAGGAGATCGCCTCTGTACTGGCGGCCGATCCGATCATGCGATCCCGTGTCGATCACGGCGTCCAGATCGCCGTGGTTCCGACGCCACCTGGCGGCGGCATCCGGGCCTGGCCGAGCGGACTCCCATCCACCACCGGCTGACCGTCAACTCTCTTCCATGCAGAAATCCGACCGCGGGCGAGGGTCGTAGGCTCATGGTGCTCGTCGAGCTACGAGCAAACCGATCTTCGACCCGACGATTGGGTTGGAGCGATGCTCGACTGCTATTCTTGGTACCGGCTAGCCCGGTTCGCCGGGCTCGCAAAGTGGAGGACCACCTCCCACCCGCATCGGCCAAGAACGGTCGTCGGGTCACGAGATCGAAGTCCGCCGGACGGCGGGCGACGAGGGCCGTTGGGGGAATTCCCGGTTCGGCGGGTGCGTTGGTGGCTTCCGTGATGCGTCGGCACGGAAGCCTTTTTCGTTGCCGAGGTCACATCTAGACTCCACCGTGCGCTCATCCAAGAGCGCCCCAAGACCTATTACTTCCCGAGGAGGCCCCATCAGCATCGAGCCCCGTGTCAACGACCGGATCCGCGTCCCCGAGGTACGGCTCGTTGGTCCCAACGGCGAGCAGGTTGGCATCGTCCGGATCGAGGACGCCCTGCGGCTCGCCCAGGAGGCGGACCTCGACCTGGTCGAGGTGGCGCCGATGGCCCGCCCGCCCGTGGCCAAGCTCATGGACTTCGGAAAGTTCAAGTACGAGTCCGCGGTCAAGGCCCGGGAGGCGCGCAAGAACCAGGCGCAGACCGTCATCAAGGAGATGAAGCTCCGGCCGAAGATCGACCCGCACGATTACGAGACCAAGAAGGGTCACGTCGAGCGGTTTCTGAAGCAGGGCGACAAGGTCAAGATCACTATCATGTTCCGTGGCCGCGAGCAGTCCCGGCCCGAGCTCGGCTTCCGGCTGCTGCAGCGCCTCGCCGAGGACGTCCAGGAGCTCGGCTACGTCGAGTCGGCACCCAAGCAGGACGGCCGTAACATGATCATGGTCATTGGCCCACACAAGAAGAAGACCGAGGCAATGGCCGAGGCCAGGGCTCGCCGCAGCCGCGGCCAGGCCGCACCGAGAGACGTTGCGGAGAAGTCCGCTACCTGAGACTTCGTGGGAACCCGACTGGGTGCCCACGCCAAACCGCCCGGAGACGCCGGAGACCGCCACGGTTCCTCCGGTGACCGGCGGTGCAGACGACACGCCGCCTCACCGGGGGCGGAGTGCCCGACCATGAGGAGTACGACGGCGCCATGCCGAAGAACAAGACGCACAGCGGTGCTAGCAAGCGGTTCAAGATCACCGGAGCCGGGAAGATCCTGCGCGCCCGCGCCAACCGCCGGCACAACTTCGAGCACAAGCCGTCGAGACGTACCCGGCGCCTCTGGAATGAGGTCGAGATGTCGGCCGCCGACCGCAAGACGGCGCGGCGGCTGCTCGGCCGCTGACCGTACCTGCTGAGACAAGACACCCGTACGAAGGAGTTTTCGTGGCACGCGTGAAGCGGGCGGTCAACGCCCACAAGAAACGCCGGGACACCCTCGAGCGGGCCAGCGGCTATCGCGGGCAGCGGTCCCGCCTCTACCGGAAGGCGAAGGAACAGGTCACTCACTCGCTCGTCTATGCCTACCGCGATCGTAAGGACCGCAAAGGCGACTTCCGTCAACTGTGGATCCAGCGCATCAACGCGGCGGCCCGGCAAAACGGCATGACCTACAACCGATTCATCCAGGGCCTCAAGGCCGCCCGAGTCGAGGTCGACCGTCGGATGCTCGCCGACCTCGCTGTCACCGACGCGGCCGCGTTCACCGCGCTCACCGAGCTCGCCAAAGGCGCGCTGCCCGCCGATCGCAACGCACCGGCAGCCTGATAACGCTCTGAGCAAGGTTCCATCGCCGGTGACAGACCTGCCACCAGCCCCGCGAGACAAGGCGGCCCGCCGCCGCACCGGGGCGTTCGGTTTCCCGGGCGCCGAGCTCACCTCGGCGCGCTCGCCACGCGTGCTGGCCGCCCGTCGGCTGCTCAAGCGGGCGTTCCGAGACCGTGCGCGCCGGTTCCTCGCCGAGGGCCCGCAAGCTGTCCGGGAGGCGGCGGCGGAGCCCGGCGTGATCGAGAAAATCTTCGTCACTGCCGAAGGGGCCAGTCGCCACCACGATCTCGTCGAGACGGTCCGCAAGGCCGGCGCCGTTGTACATCCGACCAGCGGCGACGTCCTCGCCTCGGTTACGAGCACCGTTACGCCGCAGGGAATCGTTGCGGTCTGCCGTTTCGTCGATCGGCCGCTCGATGCTGTCATCGGGCCGGCCACCCGGCTGGTTGCCGTACTCGCAAAGGTGCGCGACCCCGGCAATGCCGGGACCATCATCCGGGCTGCGGACGCCGCCGGCGCCGACGCAGTCGTCTTCACCGAAGGATCGGTGGACCCGTACAACCCCAAATGCGTGCGCGCGACGGCGGGAAGCATCTTTCACCTCCCGGTCGTTGTGGGCGTCCCGCCGACGAGCGCGGTGGCCACGCTTCGGCGAGCCGGGATCCAGGTTCTCGCAGCGGACGGGCGCGGGGAGCGTGACCTGGACGCCGTCCTCGACGCCGGCGACCTGGCAGCGCCGACCGCATGGGTGCTCGGCAACGAGGCCTGGGGCTTGCCGGCGGAGACGCTTGCCCTCGCCGATGCGGTGGTGCGCATCCCGATCCACGGCCGGGCCGAAAGCCTCAACCTTGCCGCCGCCGCCGCGGTCTGTCTCTATGCATCGGCTCGATCACAGCGAGCAGCTCACCAGCAGACGTCGCCCCGTGGAGGGCACTAGTCTGGGTCGCCGTCCGTGTACGGGGGAGTCGGCCGGGCCGTCCACGCCTGTGCCGCCGCCCCCGCGGGAGGTGCCGCGTGCAGGTCGGCCTGGAGGAACTCCCTGACGGTGTGGTCGTCGCCGACGAGGACGGCCGAATCATCATGATGAACCGCCCGGCGGCGCGGCTTGTCGGGTGTGCCGTTCCCGACGCGATCGGTCGGCACATCGAGGAGGTACTCCCGCTCTTCGACGACCATGGCCGGTCGTGGTGGAGGTGCACCAGGCCGTACTCCGGGCTGCCGACCCGGACGAGCCAGCCCGAACGCGCCCTGGCGATGCCAGGCGGGCGGGTGCTGCTCGTGGCCGCACGATATGTACGACCTCGGCCGCTTGGGCGGGTCGTCCGGCTCGTTGTGTCGCTGCGCTCCAACAGCGCGAGAGAGCGGCTGGACCGCGACAGTGCGGAGCTCATCGCCACCGTGGCGCACGAACTGCGCTCGCCGCTCACCAGCGTGAAGGGGTTCACGGCGACCCTGCTCGGCAAGTGGTCACGGTTCACCGACGCCCAGCGGCGCCTCATGCTGGAGACGGTCGACGCCGACGCCAACCGGCTCACCCGGCTGATCACCGAGCTGCTCGACATCGCCCGCATCGACTCCGGCCGGCTCCAGCTCCACCGCCAGGTGGTCGACCTTCCGGCGGCGGTCCAGCGCCAGCTCGCAAGCCTGGTCGCCGGCGGGCACCCAGCGGACCAGTTCGCGATCGACGTGACGGGCGAGCTCCCCGAGACCTGGCTCGACCCCGACAAGATCGACCAGGTAATCGGGAACCTCTTGGAGAACGCCGTCCGCCACGGCGCCGGCGTCATCGACATCGGGCTGGAGCCCTGGCACGACGGCGTCGCGGTCACCATCAGCGACGAAGGCGTCGGTATCCCGCAGGAACTGTCCGAACGGGTCTTCAGCAAATTCTGGCGGGGAAGCAGACGCCACGCGGGCGGTACCGGGCTCGGCCTCTACATCGTCAAGGGCCTCGTCGAAGCTCACGGCGGTTCGGTGACCGTCGGCTCCTCCCGGTCGGGAGGCGCCGCCTTCCGCTTCACTCTCCCGGCCGGCAAACCCGACTTCATCTAGAGGTCGCGCGGTGAGCTCTTTAGCCCAAGACACCGTCGATGTGGCGCTCGCCGAGTTGCTGCGGCTGCCGTTTCAGGCCGCCGCGGGTGCCGTCACGGGCAGGCTGACCGGCCCGAGGGCGCTTATCTCGCCATAGTCGCCCCGGTGCGAAGGGCGGGCGACCGGCCCCCGTCGGCGGCACGCGGCTCACCCTCGGCGGCGGAAATCCCCGGACCTCCGAGGTCGTGTGGAACGACTTGGTGTACGGCTCCGCTGCGGCCGGCGGCGCAGGGTTGAGCCGTGGCCAACCTCGGCCGGCCTAGGCGTCCGCCGGATACGACGCCGCAAGCGGTCTCGGCGTGCCGAATTGGGCGGTCATCCCGGCGCCATCGCCGCGCCCGGATGACCGATCGAGCTCCCGCTAATCGGCCTTGTCACGCGGCGCGACGGCAACACCGGTCAAGGCGTTGGCGCACCCCACAGGCGGAGGCGCGAGGCACCGCCGTCGGGGAATATGTCGAGCCGAACGTGGGTCGCCGGTGAAGCGTCCGGCATGAGGAAGCGGTGGCGGGTGTCGGGCTGCAACGCGGTGCTTGCCAGCAGCGGGATCCACCACGCAGCGTCGCCGGCCGGATTTCGCTCGGTGTCCTCGTTGTCAGTGGACAGGTCCGCGCCGTGGAGGGCGGCGGACTCTGGGGCGTTCCCGACGAAGTTTGTCGTATCGAGTTCGACGAGGCGGATCGCTCCGCGCGTAGCCAGCCGTACGACAACCCAGTCGTGCCCACGGTCTCGACGGCGTCGAGTCTCCCAACCCTCGCCCATCGTGCGCGCCGGCCCGGGAGCGAGGAGGTTCTGCGGCGAACCGTAGAACCCGTCGCTGGCATCGACCACGAGGCCGCCGTTCTCCAGCGCCGCGAGGTCTCCGATCCCAAGCGCGAAGGCGAGCGGACTCCGCACTACCTCGCCGTGCACGCGCAGCCTGGCCACGCCGCCATCGGGGTAGATCGACAGCCGCACGTGCGTAACCCGCTGCTTGCCGGCTACCTCGAACTCGGCCCGTGCATCACCCGACATCGAAGACCGCGGAACAAGCGCGAACCAGTCAGATCGCTGGCGCAGGGCCCACGCCGAGATACCGTCCAAGACACTGACGACGGAGGATCCGGCAGGTATTGCCGCCGCCGATTCAGTCGGGCCCGATGGGTCACCGACGTCGAGCCCCTCGACGGATACCTCAGGTGGATAGTTGCCGGTGAAGTAGGCCGTGTCCACAACGATGCCGCGGACGATGCCCGGCATTCCGAGCCGGACGATCGCGTAGTCATGGTCGGGCGCGTGCCGGCGCGTCTCCCAGCCGTCGTAGACCTGGCCCTTCGGGCCGAACGTGTCCGGGGTGAAGGCGGGTGGCTCCGGCTTGATGAGGTTCTCCTTCGCTCCAAAGAACTCGTCGGTCGCGTAGACGACGCTCCCACCGAGCCGCCGCGAGGCGAGATCCGGAAGCCAGGCGAAGGTGCTCACCGTCTTTGTCCTCCCCCCACCACGCCGCTCATGGGCGTCCTCGGGCGAGGAGGCGGCCGCGCGGTGTCTCGAAATCAACCGGGACGCCGCGCAGCCAGGTCGAGCGGACCCGGCCGGTCAACTGCCGGCCTGCGTACGGTGTCACCGGATGCCGGTGGTGCAACGCGGCCGCTTCCACCTGCCACACCTCGTCCGGGGCGAAGACGCAGAAGTCCGCGTCCGCGCCCGGAGCGATCCGGCCCTTGCCGCTCAGCCCGGCGAGGGCGCCCGGTCCGGCCGACATCCAGTGGACGATGTCACCCAGCCTGTGCCCGCGCTGGCTGGCCGCCGTCCAAACCACCGGCAATCCGAGCTGGAGCGACGAAATCCCGCCCCAGGCGGCGCCGAAATCCCCCGTATCGCGCGACTTCAGCTCCGGCGGGCACGGCGAGTGGTCGGAGACGACCAGGTCGACCAGCCCGTCCGCAAGCCCCTTCCACAGCACATCGCGGTTCGCCGCGTCCCGGATCGGCGGACAGCACTTGTACTCGGTGGCGCCGGCCGGGATCTCGTCGGCCGCCAGTGTCAGGTAATGCGGGCACGTTTCCGCGCTGATCCGTACTTCATCTCGGCGAGCGTCGGCCAACACCGGCAGGGAAGTGGCGCTCGATAGGTGGACGATGTGCACCCGCGCGCCGGTGATGGCCGCGAGTGCGGCCACACGCTGGACGGCGCGGTCCTCAGCCTCCGGGGGCCGCGAGGCCAGGAAGGTCTGGTAAGAACGCCCATGCGGCGGTGGCGCCGCGGCGAGCGCTGGGGCGTCCTCGGCGTGGATCAACAGCGGCGCATCGAGCCCGGCAACCTCGTGGAGCGCGGCGGCCAGCTCGGTCTCCGCGAGCGGCGGAAATTCGGCGATGCCGGAGTCCGCCAGGAAGCACTTTATTCCGAATACGCCGGCGTCGACCAGCTCACCGAGCCGACCTAGGTTGCCGGGGACGGCGCCGCCCCAGAACCCCACGTCCACATGGCATCCAGCCCCGCGGGCGGCCGT
>JBKOZJ010000116.1:0-9549 GCA_046725875.1 Actinomycetota bacterium | reverse complement strand
GGCGGTCGACCCGGTTGGTGAGCCGGTCGACCCGCTCGTCGACTGGTGGGGCGAGATCGACCTGCCTGGCGGGGGAGACCACCCGGTCTCGGTGACAGGGACCGGTTCGGGGCCGGACATGATGCAGCCGCCCGCCGAGTGGCCCGACGAATGGCTAGCGCCGGACGCCGAGCGCTACTGGCCGACCGGCAGGAGCCATGCCCGGTGCCTGCACCTGACCTATGCCCGGCGCCTGCGCCTGACTTGGCGCCGACGCCAGTGCCAGACGCTAACCCGTTGCTGAGAAGCTGGCCGGAGTCGTGGGCGAACGCCGCGCCGGACAGTGCGTTGGCCAGGCTGGACACGCTTCACGTAGCGACGTTGGACGACTACGACGTGGTCGGGGCGATCGCCGGCTGGGAGCGGATCATTCGGTGGGCGCCCGCCCGGCAGGCCGCGGCGATCGCCGCCCTGGCCGACCGACCGGTCTTCGCCGGCCTGACGGTCTCCCGCGATGGCCTGGACTCGGTGCACGCCGCCGGGTCGGAGATCTCGGCTCGGCTGCAGATCTCCTCCTATCGGCGACCTATCGGGTCGACGCCGCACAGCAGTTGACCGGGCCGCGGCGAGCCACTCTGGCCGCGCTGGAGTCCGGCATGATCGACATGCGCCGCGCCCGCATCCTCCCCGACGGGCTGGACGTGCTCCACCCGGCGGCGGCCGACCGGGTCGAGGCGAGCGTCCTGTCATACGCAACCGGAGGCCATCGTCTGTCCGACGCGAGCGCGCCATCCGCGACGCTCAGTCGAGCGGCGGCGACTCGGGGCCAGAGGCAGGCCGCTCCATGAACCACTCGGTGAACGCTCGACACCGACCAGTGGTGTCGAAGCGCATAACGAAGCAGTTGTCGAAGATATGCTCCACTGGCCCGCCGGGCCTGCTCAGGTACGTGCTACTGCCGGTCGCAACGGCGACATCGCCATCCACCGCGACCGCCCGATAGGACGCTTCGTACGTGCCGGGCTCGTCGCGGCTGGACGCTCCCTCGTCCTCGCCCTCGCCGAGCCAGGTCGCGACCACGGCCTCGCGTCCCCTAATCGGCCCGTCGTAGGGGTGATAGCGGTACTCGACGTCATCTGCGAACAGCGCCGCGATCTGCTCGCGATCGTATGCCTTCCACGCTTCCACGTAGGCGTCGAGCCAGCCGTCCACATCGGATCTATCCACCTCGTCCTCCTTCTTGGCTCGGTCCTTCCAACTCGGCCGGTTAAACGCTCACTCAAACGCGGTCTTCTTCCGCGCGAAGGCTACCGGCCGGAATCGAGTGGCGATCGCCGCTGTCATACTGCAGGCCCCAGCCAAGACGGCAGGAGCCGCCCGGTATCTCGGGTTGGGCTCGCCGCGTGAGGGGAAGCGTCTACCCGCAGGCTCAGGGGCGCCAGCGAAGGTGACGGGTTCGGCCGGCGGCCGGGTCGCGGACGAGCTCCAGGCGCGGTTTCGGCCCCTCGGCCCGTCCGGTCTGCGGCTGCCGTGAACCCGCTTGGAACTGGACCGGCCACACCGCGCCTGGCCCGGAGTAGCCCTGCTCTGCGGCGGCGTGCAGCGTCCAGGCCGGGTCATACAAATGAACCCGGCCGAGCGCGCACAGGTCCGCGCGGCCGGCGAGGATGATCGAGTTGACATCGTCCCAGGATGAGATGGCCCCGACAGTGATAGTCGCGATGCCGACCTCGTTGCGGATGCGGTCGGCGAACGGCGTCTGGAAGGACCGCCCGAAGGCAGGCCGCGCCTCGGCCGTCGTCTGTCCCGTTGATACGTCGATCGCGTCAACGCCGTGCGCCGCGAACGCCCGCGCGATCTCAACGGCCTCGTCCGCGTCGACGCCGCCGGGCGCCCAGTCGGTCGCGGAGATGCGAACGGTCATCGGCTTCTTGCTCGGCCAGACCGCCCGGACCGCGTCGAACACCTCCAGCGGATAGCGCAGGCGGTTGTCGAGCGAGCCACCGTACTCGTCGGTGCGCCGGTTGCTCAACGGTGTGATGAAGCTCGAGAGCAGGTAGCCATGAGCGCAATGCAGCTCGAACAGGTCGAATCCGCAGCGGCTGCCGCGCCGAGCCGCCGCGACGAACATCTCTTTGATGTTCGCCAGGTCCGCGCGGGTGAGCTCTCGCGGCAGCTGGTTGATTGCCGAATAGGGGATCGCGGACGGCCCCACCACCGGCCAGTTGCCCTCGGGTAGCGGCTCGTCCATCCCCTCCCACATCCGCTTGGTCGAGCCCTTCCGCCCGGAATGTCCAACTTGCAGGCCGATCCGCGCCTGGCTGTGATCGTGTACGAAGTCGACAATCCGCGACCAGAACAGCTCGTGTTCGTCGTCGTACAGTCCCGTGCACCCCGGCGAGATGCGGCCTTCCGGGGAAACGCACACCATTTCAGTCATCACCAGGCCCGCGCCGCCGAGCGCCTTCGAGCCGAGATGGACGAGGTGAAAGTCGCCTGGGAGTCCGTCGTCCGCGGTGTACATATCCATCGCAGAGACGACAATCCGGTTGGGCAAGCTGATCGAGCGCATTCGGAAGGGCTGGAACATCGGCGGCCGGACCTCAACCGGACCCGGCAAGACTCCGCGATCCGCCTCGCTTGCCGCGAACCAGCGGTCCAGCCGGTCCACGAACTCGGGATCACGCAGCCGCAGGTTGTCATAGGTCACCCGACGGCTGCGGGTGAGGATGTTGAAGGCGAACTGCAGCGGCTCCTGGTGCACGTACTGCCCGATGTTCTCGAACCATTCCAGGCTCGCCTGCGCCGCACGCTGGGTGGACAGGACGACCGGCCGGCGCTCGGCCTCGTAGGCTATGAGAGCGTCGTCGACCGTTCGTTGCTCGTGCAGGCACGCCGCAAGAGCGAGCGCATCTTCCATCGCCAGCTTGGTACCGGACCCGATCGAGAAGTGCGCGGTGTGCGCGGCGTCGCCGAGGAGCACGACATTCCCGCGTCGCCAGGTCTCGTTGCGCACGGTGGTAAAGCGGATCCAGCGCGAGTTGTTCGCGATGAGCCGATGGCCGTCGAGGATCTCAGCGAAGAGCTCCGTGCAGCGCTCGACGCTGGCAAGGTCGGACTCTCCCGGGCGGAGGGTCTGCGCGGCGAGCCGGTCGAAGCCCGCGGCCCGCCACACCCGCTCGTGCATCTCCACGATGAACGTGCTCATCGGCGTGAGCGGGTCCTGGCCAAACCGAGGGCGGTCGTACGGGTAGCCGTGGATCTGCATGACTCCCCACGGCGTGTCGACGATATAGAACTTGAACGCGTCGAAGACAAGGTCGCTACCGAGCCACATGTAGTGGCACCGCCGCGCGTCCAGTGTGGGCCGGAACGCATCAGCGAACTTCGCCCGCGTCGCAGAGTTCAGGCCGTCCGCCGCAACGACCAGGTCGTGGTCCGCCGCGAGCTCGTCCGCGGCGGGTGACTCGGCCAGCATGTGTACGCAAACCCCGAGCGCGGTCGCTCGATCGCGCAGGATGTCGAGCAGCCGCACCCGGCTCATCGCGGCGAATCCGTGCCCACCGGAAGTGATCACTTCGCCCTTGTAATGGACATCGATGTCGTCCCAACGAGCGAACTCCGCCTCCATCGCCGCGTAGATGGCGCGGTCGGCGTGCTCGATGCCGCCGAGGGTCTCGTCCGAAAAGACCACACCGAAGCCGAAGGTGTCGTCCGCGGCGTTCCGCTCCCAAACGGTGATCTCATGCGGTCGGCCAGCCATCGCTGCCAGCTGCTGGTCAAGGGCGGCGAAGTAAAGACCGCCCGGTCCCCCACCGATCACCGCGATGCGCATCCGTCCTCACTCCCGCGGGCGCCCCGGACGCCGTCACAATTCGGGCTTCACCCCTTGGCCAAAGTGTCACTCCTGCCCCCGAGGCGGCATACCCCGTGAGGTTCAATCCTTGTCCCGAGGCTGCGCGGCGAGGACCCGGGCCAGCTCTTCGCGCAGCTGTGACGTCTCGTCTTCCAGCTCGAGTACGAGTGCAACACCGGCCAGGTTGAGTCCAGCAGCGGTGAGCTCGGCGATCCTTCGGATTCGGCTGATGTCGTGATGGCTGTAACGCCGAGTGCCGCCATTCGTGCGGGCGGGTGTGATTATGCCCTTGTCCTCGTACAAACGAAGCGTCTGCGGCCCGATACCGGTCAACTCGGACGCCACCGAGATCGCATAGACGGCGCGGTCGGCCGCCGGCGGATGCCTGGCTCCGTCGGACCTTGGCCAGCGGACCTCTCGCTCAGCCATCACGCCCCCGCCGCCAACTCGGTGCCCAGATGACCGGACCCACCCGGATCGTCGCTCCGGCGGGACGCCGCGGGTCATCGCGACTGCGGTTCTGACGGCGGACTTCGACCGGATCGGTCGGTACGATCCCCTCATCGGCCGGACCGGGGTTAGGGTCCCCGCGGTCGCCGCGGGACCGCATCCTGTCGTACGCGGCGCGGGCGACCGGGTCGCCAAGCACCTCCCGAGCGGCGGTCAACTGCTCGAACCGCTCGGCCGCCGCCGAATTGTGCAGGTCGATGTCCGGGTGCGTGGTACGGGCGAGCCGGCGATAAGCGCGCACGATCTCCTCCGGCGTTGCCGCCACCGGCACCCCCAAGATCGCATAGTAGTCATGCCCCTGCCAGTCCCGGCTCCGCTTCGCGAACATCACCTGCTCCCTCGTCGCTAATTTGAATCTATGGCTTGACACATAGATAGTATCGGTGTTAAACGGTAGCTTGGTTGTAGCTTATGAGCTAGATCGCCGATGGCAAGGAGGTGACGCACCAGATGCTCATGCGAACCGACCCCTTCCGGGAGCTGGACCGTCTTACCCAGCAACTGTTCGGCACCCCCAGCCGAGGCGTCCTCGTCATGCCGATGGATGCCTACCGCAAGGACGACTGGTTCAACATCCACTTCGACCTGCCCGGCGTCGACCCGGACAGTGTGGATGTAACGGTGGAGCAGAACGTCCTGACCGTGCGGGCCGAGCGCCGGCCGCTCGAGGTCGGCGAGATCATCGTGTCCGAGCGGCCGACCGGGACCTTCACCCGGCAGATCTTTCTCGGCGACACGCTGAATGTCGAGAAACTCGACGCCGACTACAGCGGCGGCGTCCTGACCATCCGCATCCCGGTGATGGAGGAGGCGAAGCCGCGCCGGATCGAGGTGACGCGGTCCGGCGACCGCAAGGAGATCGTCAGCTAGCGGCCGCAGCGGTGGTGCTCACCGGGCCGCCGGCCCCATCGCACCCCGCCGCGATCGTGACCAACGGCCCGCGGCTAGGGATTCTCTGCCGCGGGCCGCACCTTGCGCCTCTCGGCACGGCTCGCAATCGACAGCCAGGGCTTCCACGTCTGCGCAAGCTCGCGGGGTGCAAAGTCCGCCGCGATGTGAGCGAATGGTTACTGCCGCAACTCGAGGCGCGGCTGCACCTATCGATCGTTCCGCCGGAGGAAAGAATGGCACCGAGGCTGCCCGCGAACGCTACGCCCAAGCTGAGGCTTGGGGACACCGAGGTGGCCCGGATCGGGCTTGGCACGAATCGCCTCACCAACTCCCCCGAGCATGTCGCCTTCGTAAAGGAAGCGGTCGCCGCGGGAGCGAACCATATCGACTCCGCGCACACATATACCGGCGGAGAAAGCGAGGAGACGATCGGCGCTGCCCTCTCGCCAAGCCCTGACCAATGCGTCGTAGCAACGAAGGGCGGTTACGCCGCGGGGCATGGCCGCCCGGAGGTGCTCCGGGGCCAGATCGAGGAGAGTCTTCGCCGGCTGAGAACGGATAGCATCGCGCTGTATTACCTGCATCGGGTCGACCCACAGACCCCCCTCGAGGAGAGCCTCGCCACGATCAAGGAATACCGGGACAGCGGAAAGATCCGGCACGTCGGCCTCTCCCAGGTTGGAATCGACCAGATCGAGCGCGCCCGTCAGGTGGTCCCGGTCGCCGCGGTTCAAAACCCCTACAACCTCTCCGAGCGCAGGTACGAAAACGTGGTCGACTACTGCGCCGGTGAGGGCATCGTGTTTGTTCCCTATTTCCCCCTACACGGCGACGGCGGCCGGGCGGTTGCCGAGATCGCCAGACGACGTGGCGCCACTCGACCACAGATCGCTCTTGCGTGGCTCCTGAGACGCTCGCCGACGATGCTGCCGATCCCCGGCACCCTTTCGCTGGCGCACCTCAAGGAGAACCTTGCGGCGCTGGAAATCCAGCTGAGCGAGGCCGAGTTTCAGGCCCTGCTATAGATCCACGAGCTGTCGCTCCCGGTTTACGACTCCGGCGGCACCGGCGCGGCGTCGCCGAAGCCTGGGAGGCGAGCCATTTGGGGGCCCCCCACCTGCGTTACCGTTACCGGCCCGATCCAGCGACCTTGTCTCGGATGGCGAGGTAGATGTCGGACATCCCCTCCGGCCCCGGTGCGCGGCCGAAGTAGAGCGTTGCCCGTCCCAGGTGAGGGAGGAGCGTGTTTACGAGACGGATGTGTTGATCGCGCTGCTCTCTCGCGCTTACTCGTTCTGGAGCGGCGCGTTCGCGGACCGGCCGGCACTGGCCGGGGCGACGGACTCGACCACTCGGTCGAGGGACAGGTCCGCACGCGCGGCCAGCTCGGTGGCGGCGTGGACGGAGCCTGCTTCACAGAGATAGAAGCAGGTCTCGTCCTCCGGGATGAATATCGAGCGCAGAAAGCGAACCGGCGTCCCCTCCCGCGCCAGCTCCTCGGCGGCGATTCGCGCGCGCTCCTCACCACGCTCGACTGCGACCGGGTCCCTCCGCGAGACATAGACCTCGATCAGGAATTCCGGCACGAGGCCGACGCTAGCCCGCTCATACGGGGGATGAAATAGCGGAAAACCGCAAACTTAGCTCTGCGCCCTGCTGTCGCGAGCCTTACCGTTGGTCAGGGGAGGAGCTTGTGGGGGAGACGGCGGCGACCGTGAGCCGGCGGGTTCTCGGACGCGATGAGGAGCTTGCCGCGATCGAGCGGCTCCTGGTGGCTGCGCGTGACCGCGTCGCGGCGCTGCTGCTCGAGGGCGAGGCGGGAATCGGGAAGACGGCGGTCTTCAACGAGGCGCTCCAGCTGGCTGACGCGCACGGCTTCCGCATTCTTGTCGGTCGGCCGACGGCATCGGAGGCGAGCCTGTCGCTGGCTGTCATCGGCGATATGCTCGGCGCCGTCCCGGACAGCGCCTGGGAGGGACTGCCGACGCCGCAGCGACGGGCCCTCGAGGTGGTGCTGTTCCGGACCGAGCTGCCCGGTTGGGTGGTCGACGAGCGGGCGATCGGGGCGGGTTTGCGCTCAGTCCTAGGCCGTCTCGCTGACGAGCGGCCGGTGCTGCTCGCCCTGGATGACGTTCATTGGCTCGACGTGGCATCGGCGACGATCTTGTCGTTCGTTCTTCGCCGGCTCGGCACAGAGCGCGTCGGTCTGCTGGTGACGCGTCGTCTCCCTGAGGCAGCGCGGCTCGACGTCGCGGCCCTCACCCCGCCGGATGCCATTGTGCGCCTTCAGCTTGGACCGCTCAGTCTTGGCGCGCTCCAGCGGATGCTCCGCGAGCGCCTCGGAGTATCGCTTCCCCGCGCGACGCTCGTCCGCGTGCACGCGGTCGCGCGCGGCAACCCGCTGTTCGCGCTGGAGGTGGGCCGCCTGCTCATGGAGCGCGGTACGTCGGCAGCTGGCGAGCCGCTGCCAGTCCCCGATGACGTCCGCGAGCTCGTCCGGTCGCGGGTGGCGGCCCTGCCCGGCGCTACGAGGGAAGTGCTGCTCGCCGCGGCGTTGCTGGCCCGGCCGGCCATCGAGACCCTCAGCAGCCTGTTCGGCAGTGCGCTCGACACGGATCTCGAACCGGCCGAGCGAGCGGGGGTCGCGGCACGCGTCGGGACCGCCGTCGCGTTCGCGCATCCGATCCATGCGGCGGCGGTCGAGGCGCTGGCCACCGGGGCCGAGCGGCGGCGCATGCACGGCCGGCTGGCGCAGGTTGTGCAGGACCTGGAGGAGCGGGCTCGCCATCTCGCGCTCGCAGCCATCACCGCGGACGAGGCGACGGCGAGTCTCGTGGAGGAGGCAGCAATCTCCGCTCGTGCGAGGGGCGGATTGCAATCGGCCGCCGAGCTTTTCGAGGCGGCGCGAACGCTCACCCCTCCGGGCGATGGCAATGCATCCCGTCGGCGGTCCATCCACGCCGCCGAGCTCCACATCCGCAGCGGCGACCGGGTCCGCGCACGTATGCTCCTCGATGAGCTGCTGGGGGAGGCGCTGGTGCCCCCTGAGCGGGCAGAGGTGCTTCGGCTCCTCGCCGAGCTTTCCTTCGGCGAGGAAGACCCCGAGGAGGCCCAGCGGCTGCTACTCGAGGCGGTCTCGGCCGACGACCACCCGCGGCGCGCCGTGCGCGCCCTGCTCAACCTCACCTACATCAGTTCCACCCGGCTGGACTTCGCCGGGGCGGCCGAGTTCGGGCGGCGGGCGCTGGAGAAGCTTGAAGGATCGAACGACGACGCAGTGCTGTCCGAGGCGCTCGCCTACTCCGCGATGGCCGACTTCCTGTCCGGCAGCGGAGCCGACTTCGAAAAGATCGAGCGGGCGCTGCTGCTCGAGGACCCGGACAGGATTGCACCAATGGGACTCCCGCCGCGCGCGGTCGTCGGCTGCATCTTGCTTTATGTGGGTCGACATGCAGAAGCACGCGATCTGCTGAGCACAGTTCGCAGGCGCCTTGCCGACCTCGGTGACGACGATAACCTCGCCCATGTCCTCTTCTGGCTCTCCTGGCTGGAGATGCAATGTGGAGATTTGGAGGGGGCCGCGCAGCTCGCAGAGGAGGCGATCGCCTGCGCCGCGGTCGCCGGCAACCTCTCGGTGCGGCGGTGGGCAATCGGACAGCGCGCGCTCGTCCACGCGCACCGCGGAGAGGTCATCGAGCTGCGGCGACGGACTGCCGAAGCCGAACTACTGGAAGGCCGCGGCGTAGCACAGATCGCGCATTGGGTTGCCGCGGCGCGCACGTTGGTTGAGCTACCGGTGAGCAATTTCGAGGCGGCCTGGCAAGCGTCCCAAGCGTCGGTAGAAGCGGTCGAACGATTCGGCATCGCGGAGCCGGTCCCACTCTTCTTCCTCCCCGACGGGCTCGAGGCGCTCATTGCGCTCGGCCACCTCGATCGGGCGGAGGTGCTTCTGGATCAGCTCGAGCGCCGCGGTCGCGAGCTGGATCGCGCTTGGGCGCTCGCCACCGCAGGACGCTGCCGTGGTCTGCTTCTCAGCGCGCGGGGTGATCTCTCCGGTGCAGCCGCGGCGCTCGATCGCGCGCTGGCCGAGCACGAGCGGCTCGACATGCCATTCGAGCGCGCCCGCACGCTGCTCGCGAAGGGAGTGACGGAGCGCCGCGCGCGGCGCCGAGGCGGTGCCAGACGAGCGCTGGACGAGGCGACGCGAGAGTTCGATCGCATGGGCACGCGACTGTGGGCGGAGCGAGCGCGAGCAGAGACGCACCGGATCGGCGGGCGCCGGCGGGCCGGTGAAGGTGAGCTCACGGAGAGCG
>JBKOZJ010000115.1:0-24650 GCA_046725875.1 Actinomycetota bacterium | reverse complement strand
GAAATACGTCGACTCCCGAGCGTCCGGCTGTCCAACGAACGGCGGGCCCCAATGTCGCGAGTCGTCGCCATCCGGCGACTCGACTTTGATCACTCGGGCACCGAGGTCGCCGAGCATCATCGCGGCGTGCGGGCCCGCAAGGGCTCGGGAGAGGTCCAGTACGACGATCCCGTCAAGCAGTCCGGTCACAGGTATTCCTTATCGTGGACGAACGTCCGGTCAGGCTAACCGGTCAGGCCTGGCGTCCGGTCGTCGTCGGATAGCGTCCATGCCATGTTGGTCGTGGAGGCCTACGGCGTGCTCGCGGCACGGGTGCTCGGGCTGCCGCCCTCCGCCGGCCGGACCCGCGTCGTCGCTGTCGACGGGCGCGCCGGATCGGGAAAGACGACCTTCGCGAGACGACTGGCCGGCGCGGTCAAAGCCGGCGGCGCCTCGGTCGAGGGACTGCATACCGACGACCTGGCGTCGCACGAGGATTTCTTCGGCTGGACGCCCGCGCTGACCCGCGGGGTGCTCGAGCCGTTGGGCCGCGGAGAATCCGGCGAGCACAGCGTCTACGACTGGCGCACCCGGTCGGCCGCGAAGTTGGTCCTCGTCCAGCCCGCTGACGTACTGATCCTCGAGGGAGTCGGTGCCGGACGGCGCGAGCTGGCGTCGTTCCTGGCTTACACGATCTGGCTCGAGGTCAGTGTTCGCGCCGGGCTTACCCGTGGGCTGGAACGTGACATCGCGGAGAACGGTGGCGAGATGCGACACGACTTGGTGCGTCTCTGGAACGACTGGGTCCGAGCCGAAGCGAGCTTTATCACAGACCAGCGCACCTGGGAGCGCGCCAAACTGCTCGTGGACGGGAATCCGACGATCGCGTACGACCCGGAGCGCGAGTATGTCCGGACGCCTGATGCCAAATGAGTTCTGGCGGCGCGGGCCTAGCGAACGGTGTGGCCCGCGATCTTGAGCGCGGTGGTGGCGGGCCGAACGTCGTGCTCGCGGACAAGCACGTAATCCGTCGTGTACGTGGACATGGCGAAGACCGGCACCTTCGCGCTCACCAACGGTGTGAGCATCGAGTTCAGTACGCCAACCAGGCTGAAGTCCAGCGGTCCCTCGATGACGAACGCCCGCCACCCCGGCTCCACCGTCGCGCCCGTCGGAGCATCGGACGCCCGGCAGACGATGGAGATCTCGTCGGCGTTAGCAGTAACCGAGTAGAACGGACCGCCGGCGACGATCGGGGGCGGTGCCGCATCACCCGGCAGCCGGCAGATGACGAACTGGTCCGGCAGCAGCGAGATGGTCAGCTGCGGTGGCATCAGCACGACATCCATACTGGCGCGCCACGCCGACAGACCGCGACGCTCCCGCCGAACACGTGCTGAGCGATCTTTGCTGGAAGGACCCCGTGCTACCGCGGAGACCCGGCTCGCCGGATCAGCCCTTGACGGCGCCCATCGTGAAGCCGGAGACGAAACGGTCGAGGAAGAGGGTGAACACCGCCGCCACCGGCACGGCCACCAGGACCGTGGCCGCCTGGAGGGACTGCCAGAAAAACACGTCGCCGCGCACCAGCTCGGTCGGCACGCCCGTGCTGACGACCTTTTCCGAGCTCGGCGAGATGAATGCAAGCGCGTAGATGAACTCGCTCGCCGTCAGTGTAAAGGCGAAAACCACCACCGCGATGATGCCGGGGAACGCGAGCGGCACGACCGTACGGATGAATGCACCGAGCCGGCTGTAGCCGTCGACCATCGCTTGCTCCTCAATGTCCTTGGGGATGCCCTTGAGGAAGCCGAAGAGCAGCCAGACCGACACCGGGATCGTGATCGTTGGGTAGACCAACACGAGCGACCAGCTGTTGTCCTGCAGGCCGAGCGCGACGACGATCCGGGACAGCGACAAAAAGAGCAGCGACGGCGGCACGAGATAGACGAGGAAGATCCCGATCGCCATCGGCGCCGACCACGGCCGGTCGAGACGGGCCAGCGCGTACGCAGCCGGGAGGCCGAGCGCCAGGGTGATCGCGACCACCCATAGACCGACCCATACGGTGTTCCAGACGAAGGTGAGGAACGGTGTATCACGCAGCAGGAAGAGCACGTGGTCGGAGACGGCGGGGCGGTTGAAGACGAACGGGTTGTTCTCCACGTTGTAGAGGTCCCGATTCTGCTTAAACGCGGTGATCAGGCTCCACAGGAACGGTGCTGCGCACACCAGTGCGGCCACGATCGCGGCGAGGTAAACGCCGATGCGCGCTAGGACGTGCCGCCGGGCGTAGCGCCCGCGCAGGCGCGCGGCCTGAGCATCGGTCAATACACCTGTCGTCACCGCGCTAGCTCCAATCCGCTGCGCTCGGCCGCCGGGGTGCCATCGTGGGGTGCCTCACTGCACGTCCATCCGGCGGACCGCGCGCAGGATCGCGATCGCGGCGGCGAGTAGCAACGGGAAGAGGAAGAGCGCGAGCGCTGCACCCTGACCGACGTCACCGCCTTCGATGCCACGGATGAACGCCCAGCTCGTCAGTACCTGAGTGGCGTTGGTGGGACCGCCCCGGGTCAGTACGTACACGACGGTCATGTCGGTGAAGGTGAGGATGGCACCGAACAGCGCCGCCACGGCGATGATCGGCAGAGTGAGCGGGATGGTGACTTCGAACATGCGCCGCCAGAAACCGGCGCCGTCCACCCGCGCCGCCTCCTCGATGTCTCGCGGGATCGCGACCAGCCCCGCCATCACGATGACGGCGGCCAACGGGGTGAGCCGCCACACGTGGACGGCTATAACCGAGGCCATGGCGAGGTGTGGCCGGCCGAGCCAGTACATGTTGTCGTCGAGAAGCCCGAGCTGCCGCAGCACCCAGTCGATCGGTGAGTAGATGGAGTCCAGCATCCACAGCCAGGCGATCGCGGACAGCGCCACCGGAGTGACCCACGGCAGGAGTACGAGGAAACGCAGCAGCCACTTGCCTCGAATGTCGGCGATCAAGATGTTGGCCAGGATCTTCCCGAGCACGACGATGAGCGCCATCGAGATCGCGGTGAAGACGAACGTGTTGCGTAGAGAGGTCCAGAAGACCGGGTCGTCGAAGATCCTGCGGAAGTTCCGGAGCCCTACCCAGTCGTAGGACGGGTCGCCGGCGGTCACGTCGGACAAGGCGAACGCGATCGCCAAGCCGAAGGGCACGGCGACCAGGGCGACGATGTAGATCACCGACGGCATGAGGAAGAGCCAGGCGAGCAGGCCGTCGCGGTCGGCGAGCCGCCGCCGGCCGGCCACGGCCGCCATCAGGCACTCCCCAGCCGGACTGGCTCGGTCCGCTCGCCGGCGTCGGCGTCGAAGAACCGCAGCCGCTGCTCGGCGACGGCGAACTCGTGGGTCTCGCCCGCCTCGATCGGGGTGGAAACGGTGGACGGCAGCCGGGCAATGACTCGGGTCTCCGCGCCTATCTCGCTGACCATCCCGTAGACGTGCCGGTCGCCGGAGAGGTATTCCACCCGGTCTACCTTGAGCGGCATCGTGACTCGCCCAGGACCGGGGTCGGTATCGCCGGACTGCGTTCTGCCCGGCCGATCCGCGCCCGGCTGCCAACCGAGACCACTCGCGATGTCCTCGATCGGCAGCAGGTGCTCCGGGCGGAAGCCGATCAGGGTGCCGTCGCGCGGGACGAGGTTCATCGGCGGCGACCCGATGAACGTCGCGACGAAGGTGTCCGCAGGGTCGTCGTACACCTCGGTCGGCGGGCCGACCTGCCGGACCCGGCCCGAATCGAGTACGGCGATCCGGTCACCGAGGCCCATCGCCTCGGCTTGGTCGTGGGTGACATAGATCGTCGTGGTGCCGACCCGCTGCTGGAAGCGCTTGAGCTCGTCCCGGGCGGCGGCGCGCAGTTTCGCGTCCAGGTTCGACAGCGGTTCGTCCAGCAGGAAGACTTGCGGCTCGCGCACCAGAGCTCGAGCCAGCGCGACCCGCTGCCGCTCGCCGCCGGACAACTGGCGGGGGCGGCGGTCGAGAAGGTCGCCGATGCTGAGCAGCTCGGCGGCCCATTGGACCTTGCGGGCCCGCTCAGCCTTGTCCATCCCTTCCGCACGCAGCGGGAAGAGGATGTTTGCGCGGACCGTCTTGTGCGGATAGAGCGCGTAGCTCTGAAACACCATGGCAATCTTGCGGGCCCGCGGCGGCAGCCCGGTGACCACGTGCCCACCGATTAGCACGTCGCCGTTGGTGGGCTGCTCCAGGCCTGCGACGGTGCGCAGCAGCGTCGTTTTCCCACAACCGGACGGCCCGAGGAGGACGAGATACTCGCCCTCCTCGGTGGCGAGGTTCACGTCGTCGATCGCGCGAACCCGGCCGCCATCGAACTCCTTGACGAGGTCACGTACCTCAACGACGTGCGCCACGACAGGATCACCCGACCTCGCGACCTATCCACCACCGACCAGGCCACGCTCCCGCCACTTCTTGAATATGGCGTTGCACTCGCGCTCGGCTGTTGCCACGGCCTGATCGGGGGTCTGCTGCCCGCGCGCGGCCCGAGCAAGCATGTTCGACAGCACGAACGTGTTGAAGATCTCGCCAGAAGCGGTGTTTGCTGGTCCCGGATGACCGATGTTGGTGCTCCAATCGAGCGCGTCGGCGAGGAACGCGAGCTTGGACGGGGGCTTCGCGCCGAACGGGTCGCTCTGCAGCCAGCCCTTGAGCTGAGGTACGAGCTTCGACCAGGCGGGGAAATCGTAGAGCTTCGAGTTGTAGGTCACCGCCGCGTGGTTGCCGGTGTAGTGGAGCAGAAACTCCTTCGCCGCGTCCGGGTTGGCCGCGTGCTTCGGGACGATCCAGTTGTACATCACGTGCTGCGCGGCCATCGCGGTGCTCGGCCCGGCCAGCGCGGGCGTGAAGAAGATGTCGTCGGCGACATCAGGGTTCTGCTCTTGTGCGGTACGCCAGGCCGAGATCGAGTTGAGGATGTACGAGAGCTTGCCGGCGATCAGTCCCTGGTTGTTAGAGGCAGGGTTCCACGAGAAGACCTCGTCGGTCATTGCCTCTTTGTAGAGCTTGGTCATCAGCTCGACGGCGGCGACGGTCTCGGGCGAGTTGATGACGACTTCCTCGTTCTCGTTCTGCACCGACGCGCCGAACGACCACAGCAGCGCGCTCGCCGCCATGTTCGAGTCAATCTCCTGGGACATGCCGACGCCCATTTGCACGCCCTTGCTCTTCTTGATCTCGCCGCCGCCGCGGACGAGGTCATCCCAGGTCTTTGGGCCGTCGGGCATGCCGGCCGCGCTCCACAACGACCTCCGGTAGTCGCCCGGGTCGGGCACCCAGCCCGGGGCGTAGGCGTAGAAGTTGCCGGTCGTCGGGTTGAAGCTCGACTTCCGGCACAACTCCAGCTGGTTACCCCAGCGCTGGTTGGCCTCCTCGGTGACGTCGTTGAGCGCGAGGACGCTCGGCTCGAACTGCGAGAGCGTCGCGATGAACTGGATCAAGTCATGGCCCTGCCCGGCCTGGATCTCAGCCGCGATCCTGGCCGGGATCTCGGTGACGTTGATGTGGTCGACCGTGACATTGACGCCGACCTTCTGGCCCCACTCCTTGGCGAATGGGTCGAACCACTTGTCCGCCGCCGGCACGAAGTGGCTCCACATGAGGATCTTCAGATTCCCGGACAGCTTCGAGGCCGGCTCGCTGAAGGTCTCGGAAGGTGCGGGACTGCTCGGTGTTTGGCCGGCGGGTTCCTCTTCGCTGGCGCAGGCGGCCGCGGCGGTTACGCCAAGAGCGGTCAGCCCCATCGTCCGGAGGAAGTAGCGCCTGCTGTGCGGTGTCCAAAGCCGCTCTTCGGTCATTCTGGCCGCCTCCTGGTCCGTCCAGAAGCAGCCCCCCTCGGATTGTCTAACTGATCTCCATACCCACGAGAAGCAGGGGTACTACCTCGCAGGCGACACCCTTTCCGCGAGGCACCCTCAGTGGATCTTGCAGTGGTTGGGGATCACCGACTCGGGCCGATCCAGTGAGGGGTGCCGGTCACGCCACCGGCACTGAGCGGTGGCGGATCAGGCGAAGTCAAGATCGGAGTGGGAACGGCCGGACAGCCGGGAGTAGCCGGGCCCCCGGTCGAAGAAAGGAAGCCGGTCGCCGGGCCACTGAGCCGCGCGGGACCGCCGCATCGCCTCTCGCAGCTCGGCCGTGGTGGCCATGTCCACGCGGACGGAGTCGTAATCGGGTTCCGCGACGACCCCATAGTCGTCGCGGGCGCCGGCGATGGAGACCTTGCCGTCACGCACGTCGCCGAGCACCCGCTCCACCTCCCGGTCGAGCGGATCGCCCCACCCGCCACCGCCCGTGGTCCGGATCCGGATGACCTCGCCGGCACCAACCGGCTCGGCGTCGGCGAGCGCGTCGGCCTCGCGCTCGTCTGGGCCGTCGGGATCGATCGTCACCTGGAACGGGCGCCCGGCCAAGCCGCCGCGCACTCCCCAGCAGGCGAGGATCGAGCGGTCCGCGATCGACATGAAGAAGCAGTCACGCAGGACCCGGATGTGCTTCTCGTAGCCAAGCCCACCCCGGAACTGGCCGGGTCCGCCGCTGTCCACGGCCAGGCCGAGGCGCTCGACCCGCAGCGGGAAGCGCGACTCGGTGAACTCCGCGGGCAGATTCCGCGAGTCGGGGACGACGTGGATGGTGTCCTCGCCGTCGGCGTACCACCGGCCCCCGGAGCCGCCGCCGAGCACCTCGCGCATGAGGTATGAGCGGCCGACGCCGTCGGTCCCGTAGACCCCGGTATAGCGGATGGTCTCCTGGTCGGCCGGCATCCGGCCGTCCACTGCCTTGGCGAGTACGCCCCCGAAGACGCCGAGCAACCGGAGGATGACGAAGGTGCGGGCGTTGGTCGGCGCCGGGAAGACCGGCGTGAGCAGCGTCCCCTTCGACGGGAAGCGCAGCTCGAGGAGGGGCACGACGCCCTCGTTGACGTCAAGCTCGGCCGCGCGCGCAGGCGTGTCGGCGAGGTTGCGCAGGATCGGTGCGAGCCACTTGGCCAGGAAGTTGCCGTCCGCATAATCGCCGGCATGGTTGATCGGCCCCCGCGCCTGCGGCGAGGTCCCGGCGAAGTCGAGGATCATCCGGTCATCGGTCTTGGTCAGAGTGATTCGCTGGGCGTGCAGCTTTGGCGGGTCGATCCCGTCGTGCTCCGCATAGTCCTCCCAGGCATATGTCCCGTCGGGGATCTTGGCGAGGATCTCCCGCCGAAACGTGTCGGTGGTCTTCGACACGATGGCGTCGAAGCATGCCTCCACCCGATCGCGGCCGTAGCGGTCGAAGAGTTCGGCGAGGCGCCGAGCGCCCATGAGGCAGGCCGAGCATTCCGCGTCCAGGTCGCCGGCGAGCGACTCGGGCATGCGCGAGTTGCGCGTCATGATGCGCAGCGCGGCTGCGCTTGGGATGCCCTCGTCCCATAGCTTGATCGGAGGGACCATGAGGCCCTCTTCGTAGACGCTGGTCGCGGTCGAGGGCATCGAGCCTGGCACAGCGCCGCCGATGTCGTCGTGGTGGCCAAAGGCTTGGACGAAGGCGACAACCTCGGCGCCGTGGCCCGCGTCGTGGAAGACCGGAACCGTCACGCAAAGGTCCGGCAGGTGGCCGATGCCGCCCTCGGACAGGTAAACGTCGTTGTGGAAGTACACATCGCCCGGATTCATCGTCTCTATTGGGAAGTCCCGGACGATCGGGTGGACCAGCGCCGAGTACGAGCGGCCGGTGAGCTTTCGCAGCCGTCGGTCATGAATGCCTGCCCGGAAGTCGTGCGCATCGCGGATCATCGGCGAGCGTGCCGTTCGGCCGATCGCCGTCTCCACCTCCCGCTCGACCGACGCCAGCGTCCCCTCGACAATCTCCACCAGCACCGGGTCTACCCACGCCGAATCCGCATTCATGACATGCAGTTAACCGGTCGGGCGCGCATGTGGCGCTGGCAAGACCCGCCAACCCGCCTTTTAGGAGCGGCACGCAAAATGCGGCATCCCGGTCGCCGGATCACCGCTGCCCGCGGGTTTGGATGTCGACAATGATCCGGCTTTGTCATCTACCAGTTGCACGATCGCTGGCTGGATAACATTGCCCGTGATCCGTGTCGGGGCGCAGACGACCCTGAGCGCAATCGACGTGCGTACGCTCGCGGCGGTGCTCCCCGCTCTGGCGCAGCGCTGGCGCGGGCTGCCTTTCGAGCAGGGCGTGTACGCCCCCGCAGCCGGCCCCCGGCGCGAAGGCTTGCGGGTCGAGCAGGGATCTCATCCCCACCCCGGCACGCGCTACCTCGTGTTGTTGGCCTCGGCACACGTCCCGAACCCTCCAGATGAAGGAGTCGGCGATGAGCCGCGGCCGTCCAAGACGTTGGTGGAACTCCTCGCGGACGACATCCACCGCCTCCGTATCCGAGTTCAACGGGTCGGCGGTCCAGATTTCGTCGAAGCGGAGCTCCGGCGCCCGGACCGACCCGAGCGCATTGCCGTTGAGGTAGCCGGAACGGTCCCGGGCGGCTGGCCCGCGGGAGGACCCTTCACGGTCAAGGCTGGCAGTGCGCTCGACCAGATGCCGCCGGTGCAAAGCAGCGGCCCACAGCTCGTCGCGGAGGCGAAACATGGGCGGGCATACGGCTGGGCGGAGGTGGCGATCAGAGAGGCAGGCACCGGGTTCTGGACCGTCGAGGTGGCCATCCGGGCGCGGGGTCGGGGCGTGGCCCGGCCGATTGTCGCGATCCTCGCCCCGCTCCTCCGGCGGTACGCCCAGCGCGGGCTCGATGCGTTCCTCGACCGGCTCCCCACCGAGGTCGATCAGTTCAACCGGGAGCTTCGCGAGGAGTTCGGTCCGTCACCGGACCCGGAGCGGATTGCGGACAGGGTACTCAACGACTTCCTGGCCAGCCTGGCAGAGTGAAGTCCCGAACATCCGGCGCAGACGTGGCCGCGCTCCTCCGATCAGCGGATGCGGTCCGCCGGGCCGGGGCACCGGGGTGGCGCGTCAAGGGGGGAGGAACGGGCCAAGGTGAGGTTGGCAATCGGGTCGACGATGACGGTGTACCGGGGGTGCACGGGGATGGTCGAGCCGAACTCCTCGATGACAGCCGGTCCATCGATCACGTCTCCGGGCAGCAGTCGATCCCGCGCGTAAGTTGGCGTGTCGATCCATTCGTCGAACCGCACCCGCCTGGTCCCCGTACGCGCTCCGGACGCGTCGCCATCCCTCGTCGGCAGGCGTGGCAGTGCCGGGCGGGTGATCGGGCCGACGCCGGAAACCCGCAGATTGACCCACTCGACGGTGTGGCTTCCTGAAGAGTCATCGCGGTAGCAGTAGCCATAGAGCCGCTCATGCGCGTCGTGGAATGCGGCCACGACCCGCCCCGCGAAGTTTGCGTCGACCGGTCCCGCCGGCGCGCCGACGCGCACCTCGAACGCCTGCCCGAAGTAGCGCAGGTCGGCTGAGCGCAGGTAGGCGTGCGAGTCGTGATCGAATCCCTCGCGATCGAGGGCAGCGGCAGCATGCGCCTCGAGGTCCGCGTATACCCGATCGACCTCGGGAAGGTCGAGTACGTCGTGCCGGCGGACATGGGTCTGCACATAGTCGTTCTTGACGTCTACCGTCAGCAGCCCGAACGCCGAGAGGCTACCCGGATCGCGCGGCACGAGCACGCCTTGCAGGCCGAGGACGTCGACCAGCCGACAGGCGAGCAGCGACCCGGAACCACCGAAGGTCGCAAGGACGAAGTCGCGTACGTCGAGCCCGCGTTTGACCGTGACTTGCCGGATCGCGTTCGCCTGGTTCCAGGCTGATATCTCGAGGATGCCGGCGGCGACATCCTCGGTCTCCATGCCGAGCCGCTCGGCCAGTTTGGCGAGACCTTCCCCGGCTGAGGGCACGTCGAGCGGTATCTCCCCGCCGAGCAGGTGCGGTGGAATGCGGCCGAGATATGCGACCGCGTCGGTGACGGTCGGCTCAGTGCCGCCCAGGCCGTAGCAGATTGGACCCGGGTCCGCGCCGGCCGAGCGCGGACCGACCTTCAGGGTCCCCTCGGCGGACACCCAGGCGATCGAACCACCGCCGGCACCCACGGTGATCACCTCGACCATCGGGATCTTGACCGGATGACGTCCCACCTGGCCCTCGGTAGTGACGGACGGCTGGCCATCGATTATCACGGAGACGTCGGTTGACGTGCCTCCGCCGTCGAGGGTCAGCACCGAGCCGTGGCCGGCAGTGCGGGCGACCAGCGCCGCCCCCAGGGCACCGGCCGCCGGGCCGGAGAGGATCGTCGTGATCGGCTGGTGGACGACCTCGTCCGCGGAAAGCACTCCCCCGTTCGACTTCATCACGTAGAACGGCATGCTGCGCCGCGACACGTCGGGGCGCCGGGCGTCGCCACTGTGGTCCCGGGCCGCGCCCGTGCGCGCGGCGAGCCGGCCCTGAATGCCTTGGATGTACGCCGCGACGCGCGGCTTGACGGCCGCGTCGACGAGAGTCGTAACCGATCGCTCGTACTCCCGATACTCCCGCAGCACGTCGGAGGAGATCGAGACCACCGCGGCTGGATGTTCGCGGCGCAGGATCTCGCGCATTGCCCGCTCGTGAGCAGGATTGGCGTACGAGTGCAAGAAGCAGATGCCGAGAGTATTGACGCCGTTGGCCCTGAACCAGCGGGCCACGCCGGCGGCTGCCGTCTCGTCGAACGGCCGCACTTCCATGCCCTCTGGATCCAGCCGCCCTGTGACGGTCTTCACCCGATGCGCTGGGACGATCCGTGGCGGCTTCACCCAGAAGTACGAGTTGCCGTAGCCGTCCGGCACGGACTGCCGGGCGATCTCGAGTACGAACTCGAAGCCCTCAGTGGTAATGAAACCCAGGTCCCCGAGATCGTCCTGGAGAAGCTGGTTTGTGGCCACGGTCGTGCCATGTGAGATCGCGGCTACGTCGATCGTTCCCGAGCTGCTGCCATCGGCGCGATCACTCGCGCCGGCCTCCTGCCCCAGAGTCTCGATGATCTTGTCGATCGCGGCAAGGAATCCGTCGGCCGGGTCAGCGGGCGTGGACGGCACCTTCGTTGTGGCCAGCCGTCCGCTTTCCTCGTCCAGTGCGACGACATCGGTGAAGGTGCCGCCGGTGTCAATGCCGATCCTGATCCGACCCATGGCGTGACTGTCTATCAGCCCGGCCCGCCTGGATAGGGAGCGGCCTCGACCTCGATCTCCTCCATGCGACGGCTGTAGAGCCGATAACGCCGCCTTGCCTCGCCGTGGCGGCCTGCAGCTGCGAGCAGTCGTACGAGAGCCAGATGGGCACCCTCGTCATACGGGTCACGTTCGAGCAGCCGGAGCAGGTAGCGGGCCTGGGCGCCGGGGTCACCGGCAGCCGCCGCCAACGCGGCCAACGCCCGGACCACCTCCAGGTAGCGCAGCCGAGCCTCCTCGCGCAGGTCTACCGCCCAATCCGGATACGGGTCGTCTTCGAACAGCTCACCTGTATAGGCCAGCTCGGCGCGTTCGAGCACGCTGCGTGCCGCTCGCGCGCGCTCCGGATCGTCGCCGTCCCCAGCGAGGCGAAGGCCGCGGGTGGCGTCGGCGAGGAACCGCTCGACGTCCACATCTACGTGTTCCCGATCGAGGCGGACGGCTTCAGCGTCTGCCGCTATGTAGTGGTCGGCAGGCTGTCTGTGATCTGGATCGAGCACGGACCGCAGTGTCGACAGCGCAACCGAGAGGCGATTGCCGGTTCGAACCGGATCCTCGTCCGGCCACAAGATCTCCGCGATCTGCTCGCGGTGGACTGCGCGGCCCCGTCGGGCAACGAGAAGCTTGAGCAGGTCGCGCGCCTTCCGGGATTGCCACGCTCCGGCCGGCACCGGCTCGCCACTGCGCTCCACCCGGAGTCCGCCGAGGCAGGCGACCGCGACCTCGGGTACTTCGCGGCGGTGCAGGTCGCCGAGCAGAGTGGTGGCGCGAGCGGCGAGCTCCCGCGCACCGAGCGTCGCCGCGTGGTCGGCTGCGGCGTTGGCTTGGGCAACCGAGTCGGCCGACGGTTCGAGCTCGGCGAGGACGATCAACGCTCGCGCCTTGCCGATCGGGTTGCCGAGTTCCTCCCACATATCGACGGCCTGCCGGGCGGCGGCTGGGTCACCGGTGACCGTCGCGATGATCTCTCTGGCCTCGGCCAGTCCGGGCCGGTCGCGGCGCGCCTGAGCCTCGCGCAGAGCCTCCCTCGCTTGGCTCGCGGCAGCAGACGGGTCGCCGGCAGCGAGGCTCACGGTCGCCGCCGCGATCAGCGCCTGAGTCCGGCCGAGAGAAGGACCGGCGTCGAGCGCTCGAAGCACGAGCTTGCTGGCGACGCCTGGCTCGTCTGTGGCAAGCAGGGCCGCGAGGCCGGACAGTGCGGGCACGGTCCCCTGAACGTCGTCGACCGCCTCGGCGAGCGAGATGGCCCGGGAGTACGCCGCCCGCGCGGCCGCACGGTCCCCGCGCAGCCGGTGGATGTCTGCCAGGGACTGGTAGGCGTAGGCGGCCATCGGCGACTCGAGCCGCTCGTAGAGCACACGCGATGCCTGCAACTCCGCGTACGCCTCGTCGACCCGGCCAAGCGAGAGAAGCGCCTGTGCCCGGTTGGAGAGCGCCAGCGCCCGAAGCAGGGCGAAGCCGGCCAGGTCAGCAAGGCGCAGGGCGAGGTCGGCCTCGGCGAGCGACTCCGCGGCGTCACCTTCTTCAAGATGGAGGCTGGCCCGGTTGGTGTGGATGCGGACGAGCTGCAGGAGATCTCCGGCTGCGGTGGCGTGGTCGAGTGCCCGGAGGTAGTGAGCGTCGTTGGCGGCCCGGTCACCGTCGACCGCAGCAACCATCGCGGAGACGGTATGCGCGTTCGCCAGCGCTCGATGGTCGCCGCAGGCGCGAGCGGCGGCAAGGGCCTTCGCGGCGAGCTCCCGGCAGCGTTCCAGCTCGCCGCGCAGCCATTGCGCGCCCGCCGACCAACTCAGCAGCAGCGCGCGCGCTGCGAGGTCCGGATCGGCGGCATCGCCGCCGTCATATGCCGTCACCGCCGCGTCAAGCTCGCCCCGGAGGTGGTGGAGCAGACCGATTCGCCAGGCGAGTGTGGCTGGAACCTTGCGCCGGGCGGGTAGCGCCCGCCGGTAGCACGCCATCGCCTGGTCCCAGTCGCCGAGCAGCAGCCAAGCTTCTCCGGCCAGGGACTCGACGTCCGGGGGGCGCCGCTCGGGGATTCCGGCGACCGCGTCGACGACCGGGCGCACCTGACCGCTGCTCACCAGGTCGCTGCCACGCTTGCGGAGCAGCCGGATCAATGCAACGGAGTCACCCAAGAGGGTCCAGTAACCGAGCGCCTCGGACGGCTGGCCGGCTCGCTCATGCCACCTCGCGGCCGCCTCCATCACCGCCCGCCGCTCGCGCTCGGGCAGCATGTGGCGGGCCTGGATGAAGGACCGGAAGAGCGGGGTGAGGCGGACCGTGCCCGGGAGCACGGGCACCGGTTCGAAGTAGATCCCGCGGCGGAGCGCGCTCGCGAGGACGGCGCGGGCATCCTTGACGCCCACGGCGGCGGCAAGGTCGCCATCGAGCGTGAACAGAGGTTCGGCGCGGGCTAGGAGGTCGAGCACTGCGTGCGGCTCCCGTCCGACGACCTCCTCGGCCATGTAGTCGAGCAGCAGGCCGCCCGGCTTTCCTAGCAGTCCGGGCAGCTCCGCGACGCTGTCGCCGCCGGCGACGGCCTCCAGCGCCAAGCGCGTCGCGACCGGCCAGCCTCCCGTCGCGGCATGCAGCTTCTCGGCCGTGCCATCCGGCTGGGGCACCCGGGCCTCGGCCAGTAGCTCGGCGGTCTCGTCGACGGTGAAGGCAAGATCTGCCGCACCGAATTCCACCGCGTCGCCGTGGGCGAGTAGCCGCGCCGTGCCCAACGGCGGCGCATCGCGGCCGGCGACGACCAACCGGAACCGCGGCGGGGCCTGCCGCGCGAGGGCGGCCACGAACCGCGACGCTTCACCGATCGCACCGATTTCTTGTACGTCATCCAGAACAAGCACCAAGCCGCGCGCCAGGGCGCCGTCCAGCGCCTCAGCTAGTGCGGCGGCATAAGCCTCGGCTCGAGTCTCATCGTCGGTTCCCAGCCCGCGCAGCCGGGTGGCCGCGACCAGCAGATCTGCCGAAAGGTTCGGTACCCGCAACTGCAGGGCGTCGACGACACGCCGAGCGAGAGCACCAGGCGCTCGGTCTGCGTCCGAGACGGTATGCCAGACCACCGGCGCTCGTTGCGCCCACGACCTGAGCAGCATCGTCTTGCCGTAGCCGGCGGCCGCTATGACCAACGTCAGCCGGTGCTCGGTAGTCGCGTCGAGGCGTGCCTCCAGCCTGGGCCTGCGCAGGCCACGGGTGACCTCAGGCAGGGACATGCCCATGTCGCCTCCCTCTGGTGGGCGCCATGGTTGAGCGCACAGCTCACCTGCTCGCGGGCAGCGCACGCTCGCGGCGTCACCCCGGGTGGACAAGCGTGATTGTTTCACCGCATCGACCGCTGTAGGACCCGTCAAGCGGGTGTGATTTCGGCGACAAATGCATGATCGGTGCCTAGATCGACAGGGTGATCGCTAGAGTGTTCGCACTCGCCCTCGAGCGACTCGTGATCACGCTGCCCTGCTTCTCTGAACGTGATCACTACCTGCCTTGCAGACCGGAGCCCGGACGGATCCGGGATCACCGATAGGCAGCTGGAGTCCGACCCGATGCCGGTGACGACGCGGTAGCGGACCACAAACGGCCCGGGTGAGCCTGCGATTGCGAGGGGAATGCCCACCCGTGGCCCAGCGTCCTAGCTGGGTCTGCGCTCCTTCGCAACCGCATCGGTCGGATCGCGTTCCTCGCCGATCCCCTCCCCGCCGCCGTGGGGATCGGCGAGGAACGCTAGGAGCTCGTGCGCGTCGGCGAAGGTCAGCTCCTGGCCGCTGGCAACATGGGATGCGACTCCACGCAGCCGCTCCGGGCCAGGCTGGGCGCCGAACAGGACCCGCACGACGAAGGTCTCCATCGCGCCATGGTCTCCTCGAACCCTTAGGGTCGGGTAAAGGCAGCAGGTACGACGTGATGCCTCGCCAATACTTGGCGGGAACGAACGTAGGAAACGTGGCAGACAAGTCGGGGATTCAGGACGCGGACAACGTCCGGCGGTCGGCGGATCCTTCGAGGTGGTGCTGCTTGATCCGCCAAGCGCGCGAAACCTGCCCGATGCGGTGCTGTTCGATCCGCCAAGCTCATGAAATCGGCTCGATGCGTCTTAAATACGGCTCGCTGAGCTCAGGTTCTGCTCGATTGGCGTATCAAACAGCAACTTGGCGTACCCATGGTCGGCTGCGGTCGACCGCGAGCAACGCCTGATCAACCGCTCTTCGTAACGGGTTCCCTGAGGGTGATGCCTCCGGGGGCGGTGCGCTCGGTCATACCGATGTTGAAGCGCTCGAGGAGCGTGGCGAAAGCTGCGAGGTCGTCCTGCGGCCATGTCTTGAGCAGCGAGCGGAGGCTGCGGCGGCGCTCCGCGCGCACCAGCTCGAGAATGGTGCGGCCTTCGGCGGTGAGTTCGAGGAGGAAGGCGCGGCGGTCGGCCGGATCGGTAGTCCTGCCGATGAGCCCGTCCTGCTCCAGTCCCTGCACCTGTCTGGTGATCGTGGAAGGGTCGAGCCCGAAGGCGTCGGCGAGGACGCCAGAGCGTTGCGGTCCGTCGTCGTAAAGCTTTGCGAGGATGGAATAGGCGGGACGCTCCAGATGGTGCCCACGAACGTCGTCAACCCGGAAGCGCAGGGCCCTGCGGATCAGCGTCGTCAGCTCGCGTTCGATCTGCTCAAGCGTCGTTTCCACACCAGCCGTCCCCTTGCCGAGGGAGACTCCTTCTGAGCGCATGTGCATGCTCGCCCCATCGCCGATTCCGAACGTCCCACGGACTTCCCTTGGCTATTGCATCATTCCAGTCCGGTAACCAAGAAGGCAGTCACGAAGCCCCGACCCGTGGTTCGGCCGTCCGCGATCAGACCGAGGCCTGGAGCGCTGCCCAGCCTTGATCACCGGCCGGTCGCTCGGCCAACGAAGGCAATCTACGTGATCAGCGGTGGGACGGGATCCGAATCCGACCCGTCCTGCCGGCGACGACGGGAAAGGGGCTTCGAAACCGATCGGGTGCCGGTGATCATAGTCCGGTCGCCGCAACCGCGGCAGCTGCCCCGTGATCACGGGCCGGTGGCCGTAACGGCGCAGCCGAGGGTGAAGTTATTCGTGCATGATGTAGTCGGGTTTGGGACGCAGGGCGAGCACCTGCGTCGGCGTCATCAGTGCGCCCTGCTGGCGATCCTCCGCAAAGAAGAGCTTGAAGCCGGTCCGGAAATGGTGCGGCATGCCTGTGGTGAGCCGGCGCCACGTCGTCTCCTTGGCACCACGCGAACCGATTCCGTCGACAGACTTGATGACAACTACGCCTGGATGCGGCCGCAAGCCGCCTTGCTGCTGCACGACTGACGATGCGACCTGGTGGAAGACGAGAACCTTCTCCGGCAGATCGTTCGCGGCCACGAGTTTGGAGAGATAGCGCGCGACGCCGTCGAGCTCCCGCCCGGTCGTGGTCCCGTACACCTCGCCGGGTACCTGGCCGGCGCCGACGGCCCACTCCGGATCAAGCGCGACGCCGACGTCTGGCTCGCGCAGCCACCGCTCGTACGCCTTCACCTCGGGTAGGAAGTCCGCCTGGCCCGGCTGGATGTTCAGGAGCAGCAACGCGCGGTGCCGGCGGGCGGCCGCGAGGTAGCGGTCGACCAGGCCCGGATCCGCCCGCACCCGGTAGCCGCCGTCGGCAGGGAAGCTAGTCGCGACGGTGGCGACGAGCTCGAATACGGGCAGGATCTGCCGGCGTTCCGCGTAGGCCCTGGCCCGCCTGATCAGTTCTGCGCCGCGCGCGTCGATACTGCCGATGCCTAGTCGGCCCAGCGATTCTGAGCCCTCCCTGCCCGCATAGCCGACCAGCCGGTAACGCGGGAAGAGCGTGCGCCCGCCGCCGGGCAGCTCGGCGGGCGGATCTGGCGGCGTCGGGGCCACTGAGCTGAGCGACGGCGTTGGGGTTATCGGAGCGGCCGACGCCGGCGGCATTGCTCGCTGGTTGGCCGGCGGATCGGGTGCGTCTGCACCAGAACAGCCGGCCTGCCCCAGACCCACGAGGAGCACACCGGCGGTGACGAGGCGGACCCGAGCCGGAAGCACGGCGAATTAGTCCAGCAGGAACCCTAGACCCCGGCAACCGACCCGCCGTACGGGCGTCAGTGGGCCGGCCGCCACAGGCGTGGGAGCGATCCCAAAGTACCTTGAGCGGGCCGGAAGGCCCGCCGTAGGGTCGCTCGGCCGACGCACCCGTGCGCCCGCGCATGTGAAGACGCTTAGGACCCGCCAGGTGGGTACGTACCACCCTTCGAGGGACGAGAGGAGGAACACCGATGGGTCAGAAGGTGCGTGACATCATGACGGGCGCGCCGGTCACCCTGGAGCGCAATCAATCGCTCGTCGACGCCGCGCGAATGATGCGCGACGCCGCAATCGGTGACGTGCTGGTGACTGATGGCGGACGACTCGTGGGCGTCCTTACCGACCGGGACATCGTGGTGCGGTGCATTGCCGAAGCCCGTGATCCGGGGATGACCACGATCGGCGAGTGCTGCAGCTCCGAGGACGTGGCTACGGTTAGGCCGGACGAGGACGCGAACACCGCGGTAAGAATCATGCGCGAGCGGGCGATCCGCCGGCTTCCGGTCGTCGACAACGGCCAGCCGCTGGGCGTGATCTCTCTCGGCGACCTCGCCGTCGAGAAGGACGAGCGCTCCGCGCTCGCCGACATCAGCGCGGCCCCGCCGAACGACTAGCGTCAAGTTCTGGGCAAGCCCGCAGCTTCGCGGCGAGGGGTCACAGGCCAGAGCATAAGCGGCACGGTTTCCGCCATCCGGACTGTGGATGTAGCGGAAACCGTGCCGTCTTGCTGATTTCTGCAACGAATCACGCGCTGTTCGTCATAAAATTCTTGACTACTTAACGTATTTGGCTAACTCCGGAGAATCGCGATCACAGGCTTTCACGCTATTGTCCGATGTGACGGAAGCCCACCAGACGCTTCCGTAGCGATCGAATCGTCGCCGTTCACCCTTTCGGCCGAGTCGGACAACATGCCGGATGGGCGACGATTTTCGGCCAAACGGTACTCGGGGTGCAGCGAAGCTTAGGAGGCGAGGTGGACGAAGCGAACGATCTAGATCAACAACTCGCCGCCTATCGGACACTGCATCGCACCATCCGAGAACTCAACACCAACACCACCAGAGATCTCGCCGCGACGCTGCAGGCCGTAGTAGACGGCGTCGTGGAGACGATCGGCTTCCAGGTGGCGGTCGTCAACCTGGCCGTCGAGGGCTATCTCGAGATCGTCGCAATCGCCGGCCCCGACGACGTGCGGAGGGAGCTCGAGGGCCAGGTCGGCAGCCGTGACGCGTGGGAGGAGCTTCTCACATCGGCCGAGGAGTGGGGCACCCTCCGCTATTTCTCGCTGCACCAGGCGGATCTCGGGGACGTGCCGGCGTGGACGCCGCCGGTTGCTGGAGCCGCGGACAGCCCGGACGCCTGGCATCCCGAGGACTGTCTGGTGGCCCCGTTGTACGCCGCTGACGGCGAGCTCGTGGGCGTCCTGTCGGTCGACCTGCCCGCCGACGGCCGCAAGCCCGGCCGGTTCCAATGCGAGCTGCTCGAGGCGTATGCCGCACAGGCGGCGATCGCCATCGATAACGCGCGGCTCAACGATGCGCTTGTCCAATCCCTGGACGAGCTTCGCCACGAGCAGCAGGCGCTCAAGGCAAGCGAGGAGAGCTTCCGGCTGGCGTTCGAAAACGCGCCGAGCGGCATGGCCATGATCTCGCTTCGACCGCACAGCCACGGCCGGCTCATCAGGGTGAACGCCGCCCTCTCGCAGATGCTCGCCTATCCGGAGGAGCAGCTGACCCAGCTCGGCCTCCGTGGGCTGATCCACCCGGGTGACCGGATGGTGTTCGGTCCCGACGGCGACGCGCTCCGGACCGACGTGCGCATGCTGCGGCGGGGCGGTATGACGCTCTGGGTGTCCGTGAACAGCTCGATCGTTTACGACGCCGACGGCCAGCCCGACTTTCAGCTCGTACACCTGCATGACATGAGCGAACGCCGCGCCCGCGAGCTCAAGCTGGCCCACGACGCGGCCCACGACCCGTTGACCGGATTGCCCAACCGAACAGAGCTGCGCACCCGCTTGTTCGCAATGCTCGGGAGCAGCGTGCCGGTCGTCGTCATGTTCTGCGACCTGGACGACTTCAAGGAGGTCAATGACACCTACGGGCACGAGGCCGGTGATGCCGTCCTGGTCGAGATCGGGCGCCGGCTGCGCAAGCATGTTCGTGAGCACGACACGGTCGCAAGACTTGGTGGCGACGAGTTCGTGATAGTGCTCCGCGATCTCGACCCGCAGGGATCCCGGGACCTTATCGAACGGCTCGCCGGTGCGGTCAGCCGACCGATTTACTACGACGGCCACATGATCACGGTGAGCGCAAGCATTGGTCTCGGTACCTCGGCCCCAGCCTCCACCGTGGACCAGCTGCTGCGCGAGGCCGACAGGGCGATGTATCGCGCAAAGCTCGACCGGTTAAGGATCGCCGGCGCACCGCCCGTCCCACGCACGCGTTCCGACTCGCATCCGGGCTCCGGCCGGCCACACCCACCCGCCCCGATCGCGAGCTGATGGCCGCCCTTCCCACGCCCGGGGCCTCGCTGTCTGCCTCACCACGGACGGGCCACGGCGACCACGTCGCCGACGACGACAAGCGTCGGCGGCCAGATCCTTGCTTCACGACCTGACCGACTAGCGCGCGGCTGACGAGAAGTCCGTTGATGCAATGGCGCCGGCCGGATGGGTTGGGGCCCGGCATCCGGCGCAATCCGGGGGGTCACGCCTTCTCGGTCACGCCGGCCGCGTCGAAGGTCGAAACATCATGGAGTACGCGTGCCGCGCTCTGCACGATCGGCAGCGCCAGGACTCCGCCGGTTCCCTCGCCGAGACGAAGCTCGAGATCGATCAGCGGGCGCAGCCCGAGATGCGCCAGCGCGGCGGCATGCCCCGGCTCGGTAGAGCGGTGGCCTGCGATGCACGCGCCGAGCGCATCCGGGGACAGGCGCGCCGCGACGAGGGCCGCGGAGCCGGAGACCACGCCGTCGAGGATAACCGGGATCCGTGCGGCGGCGGCACCGAGGATGAAGCCGGCGAGGGCCGCATGCTCCAGACCGCCGACCGCGGCGAGGGCACCGATCGGATCGGCCGGGTCGGGCATGTGCAGCGCGAGTGCGCGACGGACCACAGCGATCTTGTGTTCGTAGATTGTGTCGTCCACCCCGGAGCCCCGGCCGGTGACGGTCGCCGGCTCGCGGCCCGCGAACGCTGCAATCAGCGCCGCCGAGGCGGTCGTGTTCGCGATCCCCATGTCGCCGGTGATCAGGCCGCGAAAGCCCTCGGTTACCAGCTCATTGGCGACCTCGATGCCGGCCTCGATCGCCTGTTCCGCCTCGGTCCTGGTCATCGCGGACCCGACAGTCATGTCGACCGTGCCCGGGCGGATCTTCCGGATCAGCAGACCCTTGCCCGCGTCGACCGGGAGCATCCCAGCGACTCCGACATCGACCACCCGGACGGTCGCCCCGATCTGCCGGGCGAACGCGTTGATGACCGCCCCGCCGGCCACGAAGTTGGCGACCATCTGCGCGGTCACCTCCTGCGACCATGGCGTAACCCCTTGGGCGTGCACACCGTGGTCGGCGGCGAAGACCGCCACGACTACCGGCTCCGGGATCGGCGGCGGGCAGATGCCGCCCAGACCCGCAAGCTGGACGCCGAGATCCTCGAGCACGCCGAGTGAGCCCGGAGGCTTGGTCAGGCGTGCCTGCCGTTGGCCCGCGGCCGCCTGCGCCTTTCGATCGAGCGGCTGGATCGCGGCGATCGTCTTGTCAAGAACCCTCCGAGTCGACCGAGAACCTCCGTTGCCGGGCCGGGTCATGGCGGCGGACCTCCCCGTGCGTCAAGTCGGCCCCCTACCGTACCGACTCGTGTGCGCCGCTTTACGACCAGTACGGGTTCGAGAATCGGGTCGAACGGGGCAGTGGATCACTTTTGGAGATGCAAAGCGGCGCTACTGAACGTAAAGAGGCGGCTGGGAGGCGTTTGGCGCTACCCGCGAGAAAGGTTTCCCTGAGCTAGACGAGCGCTGCGTCGAGGGTGATTGGCGTACCGGCCAGCGCCTTGCTGACTGGACAGCTCGCTTTGGCCTCCTCGGCGGCGGTCGCGAAGTCCCCCGCGGAGATCCCGGGCACTGAGGCGCGCACGGTCAGATGGCTGCCGGTGATCCCCTCACCCGGCTGGAAGGTGACGTCCGCCCGGGTGTCGATCGACGTCGGTGGCGTCCCAGCCTGCGCAAGCGCATGCGACAACGCCATCGAGTAGCACGTGGAATGCGCGGCAGCGATCAGCTCCTCGGGGCTGGTGCGGCCGTCCGGCCCTTCCGTCCGAGAGGCCCAGGTGACCTCGAAGGTGGCCAGACCGGACGAATCGAGGGAGACCTTGCCGCCCCCCTCGATGAGCGAGCCCTCCCAATGGGCGTTGGCAGTACGAGTCGCGGCCATGCGATATCCCTCTCGTCGGTCGAAGTGACAATTACGGCTGCGTCCCATCCTGCCCGTAGAGGATCGAAACGACGACCAACGCCGGGGCCCATTCGCATCAACGGCACCTTCATTCGATCCCAGATGCCATGAATGTGCCGTTGACGCGAACCTATCGCCTGAACGTGCCGTTCATTCCCTTCGGGATGGAGTGAATGTGCCGTTCATGCGGTCGGAAGGGTCGCTTAGGAGGCCGGCGGGGCGGAGTCGGGACGCTGACCGTCAGGCTGAGCGGTCACCTTCGGGATTACACTGCCGAGCCCCTTCAGCGCCTCGCCGAGCTCGCTCGGCACGATCCACACCTTGTTTGCGTCGCCCTTGGCTATCTCCGGCAGCATCTGCAAGTACTGATAAGCGAGTAGCTTCTGGTCCGGGTCGCCGGTGTGGATGGCCTCGAAGACCTGGCGGATGGCCTTCGACTCACCTTCGGCCCGCAGAATCTGCGCCCGCGCGTCACCCTCGGCCCGCAGGATCGCGGCCTGCCGGTCACCCTCGGCGGTCAGGATCTGCGACTGCTTGACACCCTCGGCCGTCAGGATCGCGGCGCGCTTGTCCCGGTCGGCGCGCATCTGCTTCTCCATCGCGTCCTTGATGGTCATCGGCGGATCGATGGCCTTCAGCTCGACCCGGTTGACCCGAATGCCCCACTTGCCGGTCGCCTCGTCGAGGACCCCGCGCAGCGCCGCGTTGATCTCCTCGCGCGAGGTGAGCGTCTTCTCCAGATCCATGCCGCCGACGACGTTCCGGAGCGTGGTTACCGTGAGCTGTTCGACACCCTGGATGTAGTTGGCGATCTCGTACGTCGCGGCCTTCGGGTCGGTCACCTGGAAGTAGATGACAGTGTCGATCGACACGACCAGGTTGTCCTGGGTGATGACCGGCTGCGGCGGGAAGGACACGACCTGCTCCCTCAGGTCGATCAGCGGTCGCAGGCGATCGATGAACGGCACGAGGAGACTCAGCCCGGCGTTCAAGGTCCGCTGGTAGCGCCCCAGCCGCTCGACGATCCCGGCGTGCGCCTGCGGCACGATCCGGACGGCCCGGACGAGCGTCACCAGCACGAACAGTCCGATGACGACGAGGACAATTGTTGCTATCACCAGGACTCCCTGTTCGAAGGTTAACCACCATGGGAGGCCATGCCGGCCTCAGAGGACGAGAGCAGTCGCGCCGTCAATCTTCACCACGTCTACGGTTTGGCCCGGTTCGATGATCGACTCGCCGTCGTAGGTCCGAGCCGACCACACCTCGCCGGCCAGCTTGATCCGCCCATGGTGCGCGTCGACCTGCTCCAGCACGAGGGCCTTCGAGCCGACGAGCGCATCGACGCCGGTCCTGATAGTCGGATGGGGGTAGAGGTGCCGCTTCGCGACTGGCCGTACCACAAGCAGCCCGGCCAATGACACGACGGCGAAGATCAGAACCTGTCCGGCGAGATTCACGCCGAACGCCCCCGCGACGGCGGCGCCCGCCGCGCCGGCGGCAAGCATGATGAGGATAAGCGTGAGGGTGAGCATCTCGGCGACTACCAGGACAACCGCAGCGATCGCCCACCAGATCCAGTCGTCCACGCTTTAGATCGTACGGTTTAAGTGACCTTGCCGACGAGTTTGTACGAGCACGCCAGCGGCGGGTTGTCCGGCCCTTCACCGGCCCGCCTCAGGCGGGCGCCGCGCGGGCTGTCCACCGGTCAGCGTTGCGGTCGAGAACCAGCGGCAGCCCGAACGTTGCCGATAGGTTCGGCGCCGTGAGCGTCGTGTCGAGCGGGCCGGCGGCCACCACGAGCGCATCGCGCAGCATCAGCACATGCGTGAACCCTGTGGGGATCTCCTCGACATGATGGGTAACCAGGACAAGCGCCGGCGAGTACGGGTCGGCCGCTAGGCCGCCCAGCCTCCTGACCAGCTCCTCCCGGCCGCCCAGGTCGAGGCCGGCGGCCGGCTCGTCGAGCAGGAGGAGCTCCGGGTCGGTCATCAGAGCACGGGCGATCTGGACCCGCTTGCGTTCACCTTCGGACAGCGTGCCGAAGGTCCGGTCCGTGAATCCGTTCATGCCGAGCTGATGCAACAGGTTGAGCGCCCGGCTGTCGTCCATCCGGTCGTACGCCTCCCGCCACCGTCCGACCACCGCGTATGACGCCGTCCGGACAACATCAAGAACGTGCTCGCCGGGCGGGACCCGCTCGGCGAATGCGGCGCTGGCGAAGCCGATGCGCGGCCGCAGCACGAAGACGTCCGTTGTCCCGAGCACCTCGCCGAGGATGCCCGCGACGCCGGAGGTGGGGTGGAGCTGGGCGGAGGCCACAAGCAGCAGGGTCGTCTTGCCGGCGCCGTTCGGGCCGAGGACGATCCACCGGTCCTTTTCCCCGACCGACCAGCTGACCGCGTCCAGCAGCCGCTTGCCGCCGCGCACGACCGTCACGTCGGCCATCTCGATGACGCCACCCATCGCGCCCGCTGCGCTCCCCTTTCGCGTCCCGCACGTATGGCAGGCTTGACGGCAAGCGTCGCCCGCCAGTCCGTTAATCCGCGCGTTTGAAACCTACCGGGACCGGGTGAGGTCGCTCGCGAAGTGTCGCCGAAGGATACGGGTGCCGCGTCAGCGCTCGCGGAAGCCGCCGAGGAAGCGGCGGAAGAGCCCGCCCTCGCGGGGCAGCGCCGGTTTGGGCGGCGGGGCGGTCGACCGCTGCCGCGCGATCGGCTGGTCGTAGTCGGTGCGGGCGATCGTGTCGATCACCTGAGGCTCATCGAAGTCTTCGGAACCGTCGATCACCGGCACGTAGCCAACGAGCATGCCGTCCCGCATCACCTGCGCCTCGAGGCCCGCGGTGCCGTCGGTGTCCCACAGCGCCTCGCGGCCGTCGGTCAA
>JBKOZJ010000114.1:0-45081 GCA_046725875.1 Actinomycetota bacterium | reverse complement strand
CGTCTAGCGGATCCGCTGCGCCCGCCGTTCCCCCTCGGCGATCCATTCGGTGAGCCGGGTCAGGTCGGCGCCCGCGGCGAGGATCAGCGCGGCCTGGAGTGCCCGCTGTGGCCATATGCCGTCCCTCGCGTCGCGCTCAGCGGTGCCGAGGATGATCCCGGCCTGTTCGGCCACCAGATCGCCGCGACCCTGGGCGATCTCCCGCAGCTCCGCCACCGCGGCATCGACGTCCAACGGCTCCCGGCTCACGTAGCGGGCGGAGGTGCCTGCGAGCCGGGCGGTGATGATTCGCTCAGGGTCGGCCCGGCGGCGAGTGGTGCCCATGCCTGGACGGTACCGCTAATCGAACGTACGTTCTAGTCACCTGTATCTCGCCGAAGTGATCGTCCTCGACGACCGAGCGGTCATCCGGGTCCGGTCGGTTACCCCGCAGGGAAAGTTCCTAGTCGGCTACTTCACCAGCGTCGACGCGATCAACGATCAGGGTCGGCCGATCGAGCTCGCGGACCTGCTGATCGAGTGTGGCGGACCCATTCCCAGGGATCGGTCACCCCTTCCTAGCCGCGACACACCCGGACCGGGACTCCAGTGCGTGGAGCATGCCCACGGCGTCTGTGGCCGGCGAAGGTGGGGTTGTCGTTGTCCACCATGATCGGGTCGTCCTCGGTCCCCAGGCTTGAACACAGTGGTAGAGAACGTCGCCGACCTCGGGGTCGCTTCCGGTCATGTAGCCGATGACAACGCCATCGATCCGCGAGAGCCAGCAGCTTCCCGTTTAGCCGGTCAGGATGATTGTTCCGGTCACCGTGCCCGTCAGTGTGAACCCAGGCGCGAGTTCCGCCTCAATGTCGCAGGACGCTGGGCCAGCCGTCGCCCCTTTCTGCGCGCTGAAGCTGAAGGATCCCTCGGGCGAGGTGAAGGTCAGGTCGACGCTGGTCCCGATGAAAAGCCCGGAGGCGCCGTCGCTGCTGGTGAGGAACGCGGGACTCCACGACTGCGAGTCGGAATTGCTCTGGTTGACGACGAAGTCGAATGTGCCATCGGAGCCGCAGTCCGCGGTGCCCGCGACGAGGCGGGGAGCGCGGCTGGGGTCGGCGGTGGCGGGCACGGCGAGGCCCAGCAGCAGCGCCGGGATGCCGACTGTAGGCAACAAGAAGCGGAGTGTTCTGTTCATGACGTCCCCCCTTGAGCGATACTTCGATGCCGCGAGTATCCGCCTGCCTTCCGCCGCCGCCAAGGGGGCGATCGAGACCGATCTCCGTTGCCCCTCGTCTAGCGGATCGGCCTTGTCACCCGCACCCTCCTTGGAGGAGGCGCGGCCCCGGCGCCGGGACTGGGACCAGTTCTCGGCGACGGTTGCTCCGCCGAGTGTCAGTCACGTTTGAAGGCGCCGGTGAGTCCGGCAACCAGGACGATAGCCAGCAACCATCGGGCGGGCGTGTAGGCAAAAGCGAGCCAGGCAGCGTCACGGACGGCGGTGAACTTAGCCCGTTCGCCGAGATTGGCCACCGGGAGAAGCAGGTCGGCGGTGTAGCGGGCGGCGTTGAACGTGAGATTCGGCGGGTTATAAGTCATGACGGCGCGGCCGGCTGCGGCATCAGCCGGACCGCCGTCGTCGGGCGGCGATGAGGATCTCCAGAACAGCAGCCAGGGGATGACGATGAAGGCGCCGTAGATCAGGCACTGCCTGGCGGTCAAATGCTTCAAGAACGGCTGTCCCTGCGCGATGAAGTAGACGAACGCCGCTAGGGATCCCAGCGGGAACGCGGCGTTGACGGCACTGACCACGGGGGGTGGTCGGCGCAACCCCGGCGGTCGGTCAGTGGATCCTGGTTTCATCCACTTCACTAGGCGTTTGGCCCGCGCCGGGTCCTCCCGTGCCCAGGCCCGGATCTCCTCTGTTGTCATCTCGTCCAACGGTCGGGGCAGCCTGTGCACCGTCCCGTTGTCAGACCACTCAATGATCTTCGGTGCTGCGGGCGGCGTGACCGAGGGGTGGGGTGATGCAAGCCAGGCCGGTCGGGTCGCCATGAGCACAATCATGGTGATGGCCAGCGCGAGCATGAGGACCAGGTAGAGCAGATAGATCGGCGCCGTCAGCCACCCGAGCGCGTCCGCCGCGAAGTCGGCGGCGGTGAGCAGCATCATCGCGGCCAGCGGGTAGAGGCCGTAGGGGAAGCTCCGCCGGCTTCGCGACCAGTACGATCCCGGGTAGTCCCCGCGGCGCAGGTACTCGGCACGCCCCTGGTGGAACCGGTACCCGACGACGGCGTTGGCCACCCCCCACACCGCGAGCAGCGCCGCCAGGATCAGCTTGTCCATGGTCGCTCCAGAGGCTGCCTAACAGAACGCCGGCTCAGGCTAGCCAACAACCCGGGCTACCTTGTCGCACAGCCGAGACGGGACCGGCGCCGACAGCACCAGCCCACGGGCGTTCCATTCAGTGCTGAAGCGGCACCGGGGCTGTGGGAACGGAGTCAGTTCACATCTCGAAGCTCGTCTCTAGGCGCCGGCACGCACTATCACCGATGGGTGGCTGAGCCCAGAACCAGGTGGTACGAGCTGCGACCCGCCGGATGCGCCGGCAAACTGGACAAGGTCGTCGCTGCGCACACCGACGACACCTCGTCAAGGACAGCGTCGTAATCCACAGAACCCAGAGCAAGGACCGACCCAACTGTTGGCGCCACCACCGCTTAGCAGAGAGACAGGCGAAGGCATCGCTGACGCCCGTCAGGGTCCCGCTGAGAAGTACAGCCGGAGCTAAGGTGGCTGGCCATGCGAGGCAACAACGCGTGGCCGCAGTATCGCCGTCAGGGCGACCGGCCGACCGTCCCGGTGACCGAGGTGCTCCCTGCGTTCGCCCCGTACCGGCGACCGCTGCCGCTTCAGGAACGGTTGGCCTATGTGCTGGCGCGGCTGCCCTCAAGATTCCGCCGGCTAGTCACCGCGGTACTGCTCCTGGCGGCCGCCGAGATGCATGTTATCGGTCGGTCCGGCGACGGGCACCTCGACCGCACGCCTACCCTTGGCCTGGTATTTCTCGCACCCCTGATCGCGGCGGTCGCCGCGATCATGCTCAAGACGCTCGGCGGCCTAATCCACCGGACCGCGCGCCTGCTCGGCGGTTCCGGTCACCACGACGCCACCACCGAGGTCGTAGGACTGCTTGCTGCGATCATGCTTCTGCCTAGTGCGGTCGTCCGGCTAGGTGCTCCAACTGCCGATGTAACGCCCATCGTCGACATGGTGGCACCGGTGGCCGCGCTAGTGGTGGTCACCTACGTTGTCGGTTCCCTTGAAGGTGTGGGACGGATCCGCGCAGTCCTCGCCCTGCTGCTGCCCGGTGGGCTGGTCGTCGCGCTCCTCATCATGCTGTCTCTGCTGCTAACCGCGGCTGACGACCTGCCGCTCGTTTCGATGGTCGCCGCACCTAACGGCCAAAGGCGTGGCGGGCGGGACGGATAAGGTCATCGACATACCGCTCGTAGAGAGCGACGTTGCGGTCGGCGAGGTGGTCGAACCGCTGCGGCTGGCTGGACCCGGGACTCAGTGTGCTCATCGCGGTCGCCGGATCGATCCGGGCGCTGACCCAACCCTCATGGGTCGTACCGCGGGCGACGACCTCTGCGGTGGGGGTGACGATGAGCGAGTTCCCGAAGTAGAGGGTGCCGGCCGGGTCGGTGCCGACCGCGTTCGCCGCAATGACGAAGACGTGGTTGTCATACGCCCGGGCTCGGGTCGTGAGCTCCCAGATGTCAGCAGACCGCAGCAGCGCGGACGGGCGGAGCAGGATGGCCGCCCCCCGGACCGCCTGGATCCGGGCGAGTTCCGGATAGTCACCGTCGAAGCAGATCACCGTCCCGATCCGGCCGAACGGTGTGTCTGCCACCGCCACCGTATCGCCTGGCGTGACCCAACCACCGCTCGCGACCGACTCTCCGCTGTAGAGGTGGGTCTTCCGGTACGAGGAGAGGATTTCCCCCGACGGACCTATTAGCAGTGCGGTGTTGTACACGACACCGCGCCGGTCGCCCCGCTCGTACGTCCCATAGCACAGGTGGGCGCCGAGCCGGCGGGCTGCTTCCTGCATCGGCTCGCTGACCGGACCCGGAACCTCGGTGACGACATCCCATAGGTCTTCGGGCGAGAGAGCGGGCGTGAATCCGGTCGTGCAGGACTCCGGGAGCACAACAAGCTCGGCTCCGCTCGAGTCCACGCATCGCTCGACCCATCCGACCGCGTTGTCGAGGTTCGTCTTAACAGTCTCCGCGGTGAGCGGTCCTGGTCTCGCTGCGACCTGCACCGCGGCCGCTGTGAGCGGCTGGCTCGGCGTCATTTACCCAGCGAATGCCCGGACTACCGAGGCGTCAAGTCCAATAGATCATCAAGTGGTAAGGAACTTCGCGGAAAGGTCAGCATTGAGACCGACATGTGGACCAATCAGGGTCAAACGGTGCAGCGCGACGAACAGGAGAGGGCCCCGCCGGTCGCGGGGCCCTCTCTGTTGATCACCCACCTCACGGTTGGTCAGCTAGCCTCACGGGTCGATGACGATGGTGCAGGTGACGGTGGTGGGTGCGTGCACCCCGGTGACGGTCCGGGAGGTCTCCCAACCCGTTGCGGGAGTGTTGTCGCCGGTACCCGTCGTGTTGTCACAGGTGATCGTCCCGCTCGTCTCACCTGAGCCACCGTCGCGGAAGTTCACCTGGATGTCCGCGGTCGGGGTGTCGGTGAAGGAGGTTGTCTCACCCACATATGGATTGTCGCTGCACAGCGCATTGTTATCGACCGTCACCGGGTGGCCGGTTGTGTCGTCGATGACGAATCCCGGCGGTGCCTGCGTCTCGGTGACCGTGTAGGTGCCGAACGCGAGACCGTCAACACAGGCGGTGCCGTTCGAATCGGTCGTGACCGTGTTCGAGTTGGTACTGGTTGGTGGCATCCTGGCTGCCGCTCCCGCCGTTGTCTGCCGTACAGGTGAGGCTCTCCAACACGAAGTTGGCCGGCAGCGGGGTGCTCTCCGTGACGGTGTAGCTCCCCGCCGGCACGTTCGTGCAGTGCTCGGTGTTGTCCGTGCCGGTGATCGGCGACGGGTCGACACCCGCGTGGTCGTTCAGGGTGAAGCCAGACGGCGTCGCGTCGTTCGAGCATTGCGGCGTGCGCGGATTGGCGTTCGGGTTCGCCGGGTTCGGAATAGTCGATGTGTAACTGAAGTTCTGGTTGACTCCCCTCGGGTCGGTGTGCTTGATGATGTTGACGTTGCCGCAGTTGGAGATGTTCACCGGGATCGGGGCGATGAAGTCCTTGATCTCCGAAGTGAACGACGCCGCGGAGCGGCTCCTCACCATCGCGCTTCCGAAGGCCGCGCACGTTCCCGTGGGGAAGACACCTGCCTTCGTCAGGTCGATCGCCGTCTCGCCGAACTGCAATGCCGGGACGGGGTTGATGTCGTTGAGGCCATTCGGGAAGAGCGGGTCGTTACGGCATCAAGGCGGCCAGTACCTGCGGAGGCAACCTCGCCACTTCGAGAAGGAAGATGCGCCTCTCTTTTGCAATGGGCGGTGATCTGGGGGACGTCGCTAGGACGCCAGGGCCCAGCCGACCCATACTCCTACCAGCGCGATGATGGCACCGACCACGGCGGAACCGAGGATGAGCGCGGGCGAAGCGAGCTGCCGCGCCTTCGGTGGTGCTACGTAGACGCCGGCGCTCGGGGTCTGCGTCGTCACCGGCTGGCCTGCTGCCGCGACTCCTGCCGGCAACTCCTCAGTCACACCGCCCGGCGCGCGGCCGCCCAGGACGTCATCGACGTTGGCGAAGAACTCACCCGCCGTCCGCTTCGCCACGGCCGTTAGCATGCGCTGGCCCACGCCCGCGACCATGCCGCCGACGATGGCGTCCGCGTTGTAAGAGACCTGGGTCTGGTCACCGTCCTCGGTGAGCGTGACGCGGGCGGTCGCGTCGACCGTTCCGGGACCGCCGGCGCCGCGGGCCTTCAGTACAAAAGCCTCCGGTGGCCGCTGGTCGGATAGCCGGACTTCACCGTCGTACACGCCTTTGATGGACGCCACGCCCGCGCTGACCGTCATGCGGTAGTCGTCTGGTCCGACCGCCTCGAGCCGCTGGCAGCCGGGGATCGTCCGCACGAGCACCGCCGGGTCGTTAAGCGCCGCCCACACACGATCGCGCGGCGCGCTCAGGATCGCGCTGCCGGTCACCTTCATCGCGACTCCCCTCCGCTGTCATGGCTCCCAGAAACCCGGCGCAGAAGAGGCACCTCGCCACGGGCCGCGCGCTCCCGCAGGTGGAACAGCTCGGACGGCGACATCGGCATCCTGTTGATGACGATTCCCTCCGCGTCTTCGATCGCCGAGGCCAGCACGGCCATTCCCGGGATGACCCCGGCTTCACCCGCGCCCTTGATGCCCAGCAGGTTTAGCGGCGACGGCGTTTCCATGTGGTCGATCTCGACCAGCGGCACCTCGGTTGCATACGGCATAAGGAAGTCCATGAAGGAGGCGTTGAGCAGCTGGCCATGCTCGTCGTACGCCATCCGTTCGTAGAGCGCGCCCCCAATGCCCTGCGCCACGCCGCCGTGGATCTGGCCCTCGAGAATTCGCGGGTTGACGACTCGGCCGCAATCGTGAATCACGCAGTACCTGAGGACGCGGATCTCCGCGGTCTCCGGGTCGGTGTCCACGACGGCGGCGTGTATGCCGGCGGCGAACGTCGACCGCACCGGCGAGTAGTAGTCCGTCGCCTCGAGACCAGGCTCATCGTCGTCCTCGACCGGTGGCCGGCTCACGTCCGCCCCGGCGAACTGCGTCGCCGCCCGCGCCGCCTCGTCGAAGGCATAACGCAGTGGGTTGGCGAGCACCGCAACGGTCGACAACGCGATCTGTGCCTGCGGGTTGCCCCGAACCGAGATGACGCCGTCGATGAGCTCGAGGTCGGCCGGGTCGACCTCGAGCGCCTCCCCAGCGATCCGCAGCGCCTTCGCCCGCACCGCACGCGCGGCGAGGGCCACCGCGTTGCCGCTCATCACGGCGGTACGAGACGCGAAGGTGCCGACGGCGTAGCGGAACCGCCGGGTGTCCCCGGTCACGACGTCGACGTCCGAGAACGGCACCCCAAGCTCGTCCGCAACGATCTGCGCGAGCATCGTCTGGTGCCCCTGCCCCTGGCTGGTGAGCCCGGTCGCCGCCCGCACACGGCCACTCGGCTCGACGAGCACGTGCCCGCCCTCGTACGGCCCGACGCCGGTGCCCTCCACATAACAGCCGATGCCGATGCCGACCCGGCGTCCGTCGGCGCGGGCCTGCTCGCGGAAGGTCTCGAAGTCGTCCCACCCGACGAGCTTCTTGAGCTTCTCGAGCAGTGCCGGATAGTCGCCCGAGTCGTAGATCAGCGGTCGCCCGTCCTGGAAGGTGAGGCCTTGGTCGTAAGGCATCTCGCTGGGCTGGATGAAGTTGCGCACCCGCACCTCCGTCCGGTCCAGACCGAGGTAGTCCGCGATCGCGTCCACCGCTCGTTCCATGGCGAACGCGCCCTGTGGGCGGCCGGCTCCGCGGTAAGGAGTGACGATGACGGTCGAGGTGTAGAGGCTCCACCACTCCGCCCGATATGCGCCCGGCTTGTACGGGCCCAGCAGCTGCGTCGAAGTGATGATCGGCACAATTACGCCATATGGCGTGTAGGCGCCATTGTCGTGCCAGACCTTGACGTCGAGGCCGAGGATCCGGCCCTCGGCGTCGAAGCCGACGGTGACGTGATGCTCCTGCTCACGCTCATGCGCGGCCGCGATGAAGTGCTCGCGCCGGTCTTCGGTCCAAGTGACCGGCCGACCGAGACGGCGCGCCGCCCACGGGACAAGCACCTCCTCGGGCCACGGGTGGACGATCTTCACACCGAATCCACCGCCGACATTCGGCGCAATGACCTCTACCTTGTCGAGCGGCAGTTCGAGCTTGGCGGCCAGCGCCGCCCGCACGCTGGTCGACGTCTGAGTCGCCGAATAGACCCGGAGGGTCTCGTCCGGCTCCCACCGAGCGACCACACCGCGGCCCTCCAACGGCATGGAAGCGGAGCGCTCCACGGTGAGGTCTAGGTCGAGCACATACGGTGCAGCGCCGAGCGCGGCATCGACGTCGCCGTTCTGCTCGACGTGATGTGCGGCGACGTTTCCCGGGACGTCCTCGTGGACGAGGTGCTCGGCTCGCCGTGCCGCCGCGACGCCGACCACGGCCGGCCGCGGGTCGTACGAGATCCGAATCCGTTCAGCCGCATCCTCGGCCGCGTAGCGGTCCGTGGCCACCACCATCGCGACCGCCTCGCCGACGTGATGCACCGCGTCTTTCGCGAGTGGGTAACCGGTGCGCGGATGGGTCAGCGAGGGATGCGGGATGAGAAGCGGCAGCGGTTCGGTTAGCCGACCATCCAGGTCGTCATACGTATAGATCGCGACCAGGCCAGGAACGTCTACCGCATTACCTACATCCACGTCTACGATCTGCGCTTCGGCGTGCGGGCTCCGTACAAAGGCGGCGGCGAGGGCGCCGGTAGGCGCTAGGTCGTCGACGTACCGTCCCTCGCCAACGACCAGGCGGGGATCCTCCCGGCGCTGTACCGGCGCACCGAACATCCGGGTGGTCACGAACCGCCGCCTTCACGTCTTCCCGCCGCAAGCTCCGCCGCACGCCGGACCGCGGCGCGGATGTTCTGGTAGCCGGTGCACCGGCACAGGTTTCCGGAGATCCCTTCGAGGATCTCGTCGTCGGTCGGCGCCGGGTTCTCGGCGAGCAGGGCGGTCACAGCCGTGAGGAAGCCCGGCGTGCAGAAGCCGCATTGCAGCCCGTGGCACTCGATGAAGGCCTGCTGCACCGGGCTCAGCTCGCCGTCCGGCGCGGCCAAGCCCTCCACCGTCGTTATCTCGTGACCGTCCGCGGTGGCCGCGAGCATGAGGCAGGAGCGGACCGGTTGGCCGTCGAGCAAGACCGTGCAGCACCCGCAGACGCCGTGCTCGCAGCCGACGTGCGTCCCGGTCAGGCCCAGATCGTGGCGGACGAAGTCGGAGAGCAGCCGGCGTGTCTCGACGCGTGCTGCTCGGCGGGCACCGTTGACGGTGACGGTGACGTCGATCCGCTCGCCCGCCGCGACGCCGATGGGCGCAGCGGCCGAGGTGGGTCCCCCCGCGGTACTTGACGTCGCGGCGGTCTGGGGTCCTCCCCACCAGGTATTCGACATCACTGCTGCTCCCCTCGGGTGTCGTCTGCGGATGCCGCCTGGGCGCGGGACAAGGCAGTGCGGAACGACCGGGCGGCGAGCACCCCAACCAGATGGCGTCGGTAAGCGGCAGTGGCGTGGATGTCGTCGTCCGGGTCAACCGCAGCGCGGACGAGGTCGACGGCGGCGGACCAACCGTTTCCGGGCGATGTACCGCGGGCGACGCCCCGAACAGCCTCCGTGACGTCGACCACGACCGGGATCGGTCCGACGCCGAAGCACGCAACCCGGGCCCGCTCGACCACGCCTCCTGCGCCGGCCGCGACCAGCGTTGCCACACCAGCCAAGGCGAAGTCACCATGGCGTCGGGAGACCTCAGTAACGTCGGTGCCGACCTGCCCGGCCGGAATCGGGAAGGAGGCGGAAACTGCCAGCTCACCCGGCTTGGTCGCGGACTCGAGCGGCCCCAAGAAGAAGTCGGACGCGGGCACCGTGCGCGGGGCCCCGCCACGGCGCGCGAGGGTCGCCGACCCGCCGAGGAGCGCAAGAACTGCCGGGAGTTCGGCCGCCGGATCCGCGTGAACGAGGCTGCCGACCACGGTTCCCCGATTGCGGATCACCGGATGCGCGACCAGGCGCAGCGCCTGCCTTAGCAGCGGGAGCCGGCCTGCCGTTTCCGCGTCGCGCTCTACCTCACTGTGCCGGGCAAGCGCGCCGATTCGGATCCCGCTGTTTTCGTTACTGATGTACGACAGCTCGTCCAAGCGGTTGATGTCGACAAGGTCCGGTGGCTCGGCCAGCCTCATGTTGAGGATCGGGATCAGGCTCTGCCCGCCCGCCAGCACCTTCCCCTCGGTCTGCGAGAGGACATCCAGCGCCTCGTCCACGGTCGCCGGTGTGTAATAGCCGAACGGTGCCGGCTTCACGTGGCGCCGCCCGCCCTCATCCTCAACCTCACCCTGGTGATCCTCCCCGCGACCATGCCGATCAGGCAACGGTTCGGCCCGGCGGGCCGGGAGTAGACCCTGATCGCCGCCATGACGCCGATGTTCTCGGCGTAGGTGGTGGGCGAGCCTCCAACGGAATCCGTTGTCTCCCCGCCGCACGGGCGGCGCGGCAGGCCGGCCCGCAACCGGTGATAAAGCTCCTGATCAGGCCCGGCCGGCTTCGGTAGCTGCGAGTCCACCGATTCCGCGCATGTGCACGACCTGGAGCGCGAGCGCGAGGTTGAGCCGTAGGTGCGGATCAGTCGTGAAGGAGCCGAGCATCCGCTCGAGCTTGCCGATTCGGTAGCGCAACGTGTTGTAGTGGAAATGCAGGGTGCGAGCGGTCTCCGCGACGTTGAGGTTCGTGTCAAGCAGGACCTGCAGTGTGCGACGCAGGTCACGGGCTTCGTTGTCGTCCTGCTCACTCAGTGGCCCAAGCGTCTCTCGGACAAATGAGCGAAGTTCGGCACCGTCGGGTACCAGGGCGAGCAGCCGGTAGACACCGAGTTCGTCGAACATGGCGACGGCGCCCGGGCCGTGGAGCTGCCGGCCGACCCGCAGGGCCTGGCGTGCCTGCTCATAGGCCTCGGGCAGCCCGGCCGGGCTGGAGCTGACCCGGCTACCACCGGTGCTGAATGTTCGTTTGACCGCCGACATATCGGCGGCGACCGTGCTCGCAAGCTGGCGGACGGTGCGCTGGAGCGCTTCGATCGGGACCGGAAGCAGCACCGCTACCTCGCTGGCGTAGCCCACCACAGCGGTCCGTGGATCCCTGGCCCGGACCGCGCCGGTCCACGCACTGGCGAGCCGGTCCTGAGCGCCCCTGCTGGCGGCGTCGCCGTCGATCTCCGCGACGACGACGGCGAGTGGGCGGTCGAGGTCCCACCCGAGAGACGAGGCATGCTGCACGACCCGGGACACCTCGGTGGTGCGACCGGACAGAACGTCCCGCAGGAAGTCACCGTGGTACTTGCTCTCGACTGCACTTACCGCAAGCTGCTTTGTGATCACCAGCGCGGCCACCGTTGCGGCTCGCTCCAGGATGTGCACGTCCTGCGAGCCAAGGTCGTGATCGCCGGGGAGCGCGACCAACCGGCCGTGGTCGAATGACCCCGCCACGATCGGCGCCACCGCCGCGGATGAGCCCCGATAGGGCCGGAGCCCGGCGCCGCCTTGGAGGAGAGCGCTCTCCTGCAACGGGACTTCGCCGGACGCGGCGAGGACCCGTCCGGACGGATTGGTCACGCACACCGGTCCGCCCAACAGGCGGGTCAGCTCGTCGGCGACCTCCTGCAGTCCGCCGCCCTCGAGGACGATCTGGACCAGGGCGCGGTGCACCTGCTCCGTCCGTTCCAGAACGGCCGCCTGCCGATTGAGGATCTCGGTCAGAACCTGGTTGAGCACATCGTCGAAGCTGACCGTGTCCGGGAGCCGGATCACGGGGAAACCCAGCCGGTCTGCCGAGACGAGCATTCCGTCAGGCAACTCGTCGATATAACGCCCAAGCTTGATCGCGATGGCTACCAGGCCGCGCGCGTCGAGATCGGCGATGAGATCAGCGAGATCCTGTGGCGTGTTCCGGAGCGGATAGCCGGTCGTCAGCATCAACTCATTCGGCTTGACCCAGGGCAGGATGTCCGGGACCTCCATCACATTCAGTTTCTGGACGATCCGGCTCAGGCCGGCCTCGCCGGCGAGCACCTTCGAGCCGCTCAGCGACGAAAGCTCCAACACCTCGGCGACGGTCAGACCGGTCCCCAGACCTGGCAACTCCAGCGAAGGTTGGCCCGGAGCATTGGCAACTTTGCCCATGTGGGCACGGTACTCCCCTCATTAGCTTGCCTGGGAGGCCGATGATTTACTCGCCCTTTGCAAGCGGCGAACTGCGCGTCGATCCGCACGAGCCGCGGCCAGTCCGGGTAGCAGCGCTGCGTGGGCGAGCGAGAGCCTAGCCGGCTGCGTTCGGGCGACGCGCAGCAGGGCGAGGAAATCGGGGCCCGCCTGGGAGGTGGTGCAGATGGAGCGAAGCCAACCTCATGGGGGTGTGCCCCGGTGACCGCTGTGCTCACCCAGCAGGAGACTTCGCACGCTCCAGCCGAGATCGACCCGCTCCGCTCGGCTCAGCCGATCACGGTCACTGGCGCCGCAAGCATCGCCATCCGGCCCCTGCTGCTCGGTCAGCCCAGACCGCTCGCCTTGCTCGCGGTCTTCCCCAGTGCCATCTATCTCACGACCGGGGATGGGGTCGTGGTGGCGCTGGTGGGTACGGCATCGGTGCGGTTGCCGTGCGCGGTAGTCCTCGGGAGTGACTCACCTGACCTCATGCAGATAGCGGCGCAGCACGCCAGCTATGGGGCCTCCGCCGGGCGTGGCGTGGTCGCGGCCGGCCGGCTCCGAGTCGAGGCGGGGCGGTGGTGGTTGCCGATGCCACCCGCCCCCCCGCCGGATGCAACCGTTCTCGCCCGGGGTCTGTCCGCGCTCTCCTCCCGGCTCGCCGTACAGCAGCACCGGCTGCTCCGGGTCGTCGCCGACGGCCTGCGCCGGCTGGAGGCGGCGGTACGCACCAGGGACACCAGGATTGCGGAGGAGGCCACCCTTGGCTTGCTCGGCCTCGGCCAGGGGTTGACCCCCTCGGGCGACGACGTCCTCGCCGGCATGCTCGTCGGGCTGCACCATCTTGACTGGACCCGCGGGACGGAGCTGCAACGGCAGGCCAGTCGCGGGCAGCCGCCGGTCTCCGTGATCAGGGACACCATCGCCACGCGCGTACTGGTCGACGCTCCGACCCGGACGGCAACCCTGTCCGCCGCGCTCCTCGGCCACGCCGCGCGGGGCGAGGCGGCGGGCGAGGTCACCGCCGTGCTCAATTCGCTGTGCGGGCGGCGGCCCCTGTCCCCCGCTCTCATGCGCCTGCTGGCGGTCGGCCACACCTCCGGCTATGACACGGCCTGCGGTGTGCTCGCCGCCGGGCGGGCCCTCCTCGGGCAACGCGACCCGAGTAGCTAGCCATGCCCGGTCCGCCAGGCACCGGCGCGGGCCTGCAGGGCGAAGAACACGAGGTCTCCGAAGCCGTGACCGCTTACGTCGAGGTACGCCCCGGCGTATACCGCGACTCCGTCGCTCTCATGCAGGCCAGCCGGGATCTCGCCGCACTGGAAGGGGTATCGGCGGCATTGGTCGCGATGGGGACCGACCTCAACCTCGAGCTGCTTGCCTCGATGGGCTTCGACCGGCCTGTCCGGGCAGGACCGAACGACTTGGTGGTTGCCCTCAGTGTGGGCGACGCGACGGATCTGGACCGAGCTCGGCGGGCCCTAGACCAACTGCTCGCCCAACCTGGTTCGGCCGGAAAGGCAGGGCCCGCGACCGGGGAGATGCCGGCGGCCCGACTCACGATCACCGCCCTCGATGGCGTGAGTCTCGCCATGGTCTCGGTTCCCGGAAGGCACGCCTTCGTCGAAGCCGTGGACGCGCTCGACGCGGGGCTGCCCGTGATGGTCTTCAGTGACAACATGCCCGTCGAGCAGGAGGTGTGGCTGAAGGGCGAGGCCGAGCAGCGTGGCCTGCTCGTCATGGGCCCCGACTGCGGGACTGCGGTCGTCGCCGGGGTCGGCCTCGGCTTCGCGAACGTCGTGCGTCCCGGTCCAGTCGGGATCGTCGCCGCATCCGGCAGCGGAGCACAACAGGTCATGTGCCTGCTCGACGCCGCCGGCGTCGGAGTGAGCCACTGTCTGGGCGTTGGAGGTCGTGACCTCGCCGCAAGCGTCGGCGGGATCTCGACGCTGCGGGCACTCGAGCTCCTGGACAGCGATCCCGCTACCGAACTCCTTGTGATCATCTCCAAGCCAGCGGATCCCGCTGTGGCAGCGCGAGTACGGGACCGCGCGGCACGGCTGACCAAGCCGGTGTTGTACGGCTGGCGAGCCGGCAACGACATCGCCGCCCATCCAGACCTGACCGCCCTTGCCACCGCGGTACTTACCGCGTTCGGTCGGGCGGTGCCGATGTGGGCCCGATGGATGCCCACGGAGCCACTGCCGAGGCGCAGCGGCGCGCTGCGCGGGCTCTACTCGGGAGGCACGCTGAGGGATGAGGCGGTCGGCATCGCCACCGCGCGCCTCGGTGCGATTGCCGTCGATGATCTCGGCGCCCTCGGTCATCTGGTAGCGGATTTCGGCGACGACCGCTTCACGGCCGGCCGCGCCCACCCGATGATCGATCCGACCTTGCGGGCCGAGCAGCTGCGGCGCGACCTCGCTAATCCGGCCACCGGTGTCGTCCTGGTCGATGTCCTGTTGGGCCACGGCGCGCATCCGTCACCCGCAGTCCCCATTTCTGAGGCCGTAAACGCCGCGCTGGAGACCGGCGACATCGTGCCGCCCGTCGTCGCGGCTCTCGTGGGCACCAGGGCCGATCCGCAGAATCTGGAGGCGCAGGCGAGCCTGCTGGTCGACGCGGGCGTTCGGGTGTTTCTATCCCATGCCGAGGCGGTCAATGCCGCGATCGACCTCCTCACCGGGGAGGTCCGATAAGGGTGCACGGTTTCCTCTACGAGACGCCGCGCGTAGTGGCAACCGGCGCCGACTTTCTCGCCGACGCGCTGGCCAATCAAGCTGTAGACGTCACCCGGGTCGACTGGCGGCCCCCAACCGGTGACCCAGCCGCCCTGGCTCGGGTGGCGGCAGACCCCCGTCGGCGCGTGGCGAACGCGGCTGCGCTCGAGCGCATCCTCGCCGCGCGGGCGCATCTGGTCGACCTCGCGCCGGCCCGGGACGTGCTCCGCCTCGAGCCGGGTCTGCTGCTACATGCGGGACCGCCGATCGCGTGGGAGCGAGCATCCGGCCCGCTGCGCGGCGCGCTCATTGGCGCGACCCTGTTCGAGGGGCTGGCCGGCACCGCGGCCGAAGCGGAGAAGCGCCTCGGCTCGGAGATTGCCCTCGCGACCTGCCACGAGCGTGCGGCGGTCGGACCGATGGCCGGGGTCGTGAGCCCGTCGATGTGGATGTTCATCGTGGAGGATCCGGAGACGGGCCGCCGGGCCTACTGCTCGCTCAACGAGGGGCTCGGGAAGGTCCTGCGGTACGGCGCCTACTCGCCCGATGTGATCGACCGCCTGGACTGGATGTCCTCGGTACTCGGTCCGCTGTTGCGAGATGCGATCCGACGGCACGGACCGTTCGACGTGAGCACGACGATCGCCCAGATGGTCCAGATGGGCGACGAAGGGCACAACCGGAACCGCGCCGGCACGCTGATGCTCCTCCGCGACCTACTCCCCCACCTCGTCGAGTCCACCGCGGCCCCCCGCGACGTCGCGGCCGTTGCCCGGTTCATCGGCGGCAACGACCACTTCTTCCTCAACCTGGTCATGACCGCGTGCAAGCTCGCCCTCGACGCCGGACGCGACGTGCCCGGGTCGACCCTCGTTGTGGCGATGGCACGCAACGGCACCGACTTCGGCGTCCAAGTGTCCGGCTGCGGCGATGCCTGGTTCACCGCGCCCGCCGCGGTGCCCGACGGGCTGTATCTCGGCACCTACGGTGCCGAGGACGCGAACCCGGACATCGGCGATTCCTCCATCACCGAAACCTGCGGTCTCGGTGGCTTTGCGATGGCCGCCGCACCGGCAATTGTGCGGTTTGTGGGTGGTGAGGTGGGCGACGCCGTCCAAACCAGCGGGGAGATGTACGAGATCACGCTCGGCGAGCACCCCCGCTACCAGGTTCCGATTCTCGGTTTCCGAGGGACGCCGGTCGGGATCGACGTGACCCGAGTGGTCCGCACCGGCTTGCTCCCGCAGATCAACACGGGAATCGCCGGAAAGGTAGCCGGGATGGGTCAGGTGGGCGCCGGGCTGGTCCGGCCACCAATGAGCTGTTTCACGCAGGCGCTGGACGCGTTGGCCGCCCATGCTCCCGGATTCGACACCGCCTAAACAGCACGAGTACCGCCCTGCGTAGCATTTAATTGGAAAAGCCAAGCGACGAAACGCCGCTGGGTCGTTTCGCCTCCGCTATGCAGCTGGTGTTCCTGATCGCCGCCGCGATTGCGATGCTCGGCTTCCTCCTGGCGCTGGCGCTGCGGGAGCTTCCGCTGCGGACCATGTCCGGCATGCAAGCCCGCCATGCCGAAGAAACCCGGGGCTCCTGATTACTGCGGACCGGCTCGCAATAACCCGCGGGATCAACCCGGACACTCGTTGCGGATTCCCGTAGCCAGGTCGTCGGGGGTGTCGATGTCGCGCGGATCTCCTGTCCCATCGCCCGGCACCTCGACCACTTCCTGGCGGCGTGCCTCGATGTAGCGGCGGGCACCGACGTCGCCAGTCGCCAGTGCCGCGACCGCTGGCCACGTATCGCGGGCGAGAAGCACCGGGTTGCGGCGTTGGCCGCCGTAGGTCACCACCGCCGCCTGCGCACCTTTCCTGTACGCATCCACCAAGCGTCGCACCGCTTCCAAGCCGATGTACGGCTGGTCGACAAGCGCCACGACAGCCGCACCGCACTCGGCCGGAAGCGCGGCAAGACCACACCGCAGCGAGGAGCCCATTCCTGTCTTCCAGTCGGGGTTGTCGAAGACATCAGCACCCGCCACCTCGAGCGGCGCCGCGCCGCTGACGACGACGATCGGGGCGCAGCCGCCGTCGCGGAGCAACCGGACCGCCCGATCCACGAGCCGCTCGCCGTCCAACTCGACCAGTGCTTTCGGCCGGCCGAACCGACGTCCCTCGCCAGCGGCGAGCACCAGCCCGGCAACGTCACTCAAGCCGCACCGACCCGCCTCGGTCCTCGCCCCTCCCGCATGAACGGCACATTCACACCGGCCGCCTCAGGAGGCCGATCCGTGGATCCGGCCCTCGGTCTCGGAGAGCCGGCGCCCGGTCGCGGCCCACTGCAGCGCGATGATCTCGGCAGCAACGGAGACCGCGGTCTCCTCTGGCGTCCGGGCACCGATATCCAGGCCGATCGGCGACGCAAGCCGGGCCAGCTCCTCGTCCGACAGCCCGGCCGAGCGCAGCCGGGCCAGCCGGTCATCGTGGGTACGCCGAGAACCCATGGCGCCGACGTACGCGGCCGGGGTTCGCAGGGCAACCTCCAGCAACGGCACATCGAACTTGGGGTCGTGAGTGAGCACGCAGATGACCGCGCGCCCGTCCACCGCGGTGCGGGAAAGGTAGCGGTGCGGCCACTCCACGACAACCTCGTCAGCGTCGGGAAAGCGAGCCCTCGTCGCAAAGATCGGCCGCGCGTCACAGACGGTCACCCGGTAGCCGAGGAACTTGCCGATCCTGGCCACCGCCGCCGCATAGTCGATCGCCCCGAACACCAGCATCCGGGGCGGGGGTGCGTATGACTCGACGAAGACGCCGACCTCGTCCCGGCGGCGCTCGCCGTGTGGGCCGTAATGGCGTAGACCTGTCACGCCCGTGCCGAGCATGCCGCGCGCGTCGTCCGCGACCGCGACATCCAGCCCCTCCACGCCGAACGAGCCGTCAACTCGATCCGACCAGACAAGCACCCGGGACCCGACCGCGGGCGCCGTCGTCGTGGCGCCGACTTCGGTTGACACCACGGTTGCGATCGCGACCGGGCGGTGCTCTTCGATTGCCGACGCGATCGCCGGAAGCTCGGGAAATGTCCCGGGTGACACCGGCTGAACGAAGACGTCGATGATGCCGCCGCAGGTCAGTCCCACCGCCATCGCATCGTCGTCGCTGACCCCGTAGCGTTGCAGCGCCGGCCGGCCGGTGGCCATGACTTCCTGCGCGACCTCGTAGACCGCGCCTTCCACACAACCACCGGAGACGCTGCCGGCGGCCGCACCGGAAGCCGAGACCGCCATTGCCGCACCGGGTTGGCGGGGCGCACTCTGCCAGGTGCCGACGACCGTGGCCAGACCAACTCCTTGCTCGTACCACGCCTTTACCTCGTTGAGCACGTCACGCATCGGAAGACCTCACCCTCGTGGACAGAACACGCGCCAACTCCTCGTACGCCGCGAGATCGTGGCCCGCGAGGATGTCGTCGACGTGCGGCAACGCGGCCAGCAAGCCGGCCGTCGACGGCGCGAAGCCTGGCTTGGCCACGTGCGGGTTAACCCATACGACGCGATGCGCGAGCCGGCGCAGCCTGGCCATCTGCTCGCCGAGCAAGCGGGCCTCGCCACGCTCCCAGCCGTCACTGGCGACGACCAGCAGCGCGCCGCGCGCGGTCCCGCGCTGCCCCCATCGGTCGCAGAAGGCCTTGAGCTGCTCGCCTAGCCGGGTTCCGCCGCTCCAGTCGGGTACGGCCCGCCCGGCCGCGGCGAGCGCCCGGTCCGGATCCCGATGGCGCAGCTCTCGAGTCACCCGAGTGAGCCGGGTTCCCATCGTGAAGACCTCGGTTCCGAAACGGCGGCGCACCGCCGCGTGAGCCACTCGCAACAGCGCGTCGGAGTAGGCGGCCATCGAGCCACTCACGTCGACGAGAAACACCAGCCGCCGTGGTTTGATGCCATGGTGCCGGCGGCGCAGTCTGGCCGGCTCCCCGCCGCGGGCGAGCATCGCGCGCACTGTCCGATGGGCATCCAGCGGTCCGCGGCGAGCCGGCCGATAGCGCCGCGATCGCCGCGGCGGGCCAACCGGGTCGAGCAGGGCGATCAACCGCCGAACCTCGGCCCGCTCCGCCGTTGACAGCTGCGGGTAGTCACGGTGCCTGAGCACCTCCACGTCGGTGGCGGCAAGGCCGATCGGCCGCTCACCGCCGCCGTCCTCGTCGCCCCGACCGCCCGCGTCTGCGGCAACGTCGGTAACCGATCGATCCCGTCGGTGGAGACCTGTTACCTCTCCAGAGAACCGATAGCCCGCGTCCGGCCCGTACACCCACAACCGGAAGACCTGCTCGAAACGCGCGATGTCGTCCGGATCCCCGCAGAGGGTGAGCCGGCCCGCCCAGTAGACGTCCTCCCTGACCAGCGGGTCGAGTGCTGCCACGGCAGCGGCGAAGGCCTGGATGCGGTCGGGTGAGGCAGGAACCCCGGCCGCGCGCAGCCGGTGGCCGAACGCCACAAGGTCACCGATCGCTCCGAGCCCGGACGACCTCGGGGAGGTCGCCCCCGCATCCAACAGGGTCATGACGGCTCCGCGGCAATCGCCAGCGCGGCGACCCCGTTCCCGCGCACTCGCTCGAGGTCCTCTCGATACTTGAGTACGACGCCCAGCGTCGCCTCCGCGGCAAGCGAGTCGAGCCGCTCCGCCCCAAGCGTGCGCAAGGCGCTGGCCCAGTCGATGGACTCGGCCACTCCCGGCGGCTTGAGCAGGTCGCCGCCGCGCAACACCGCGACGGCAGCAGCCACGTCGGCGGCCAGCCGCTCACTCACATCCGGCAGTCGCCGCCGGATGATCGCCACCTCACGTTCGATGCTCGGATGATCTAGCCAGTGGTAGAGGCAGCGGCGCTTGAGTGCGTCGTGGACCTCGCGGGTCCTGTTACTCGTGAGCACGACGACCGGTGGCCGCTGCGCGCGAATGGTTCCGAGCTCGGGCACGGTCACGGTGAAGTCAGACAGGACCTCGAGCAGAAACGCCTCAAACTCGTCGTCGGCGCGGTCGACCTCATCGACGAGAAGCACGCAAGGGTCGGTCTCCAGGGCGGCGAGCAACGGCCGAGCCAGCAGGAATCGACGGGCGTAGAGGCCGGCTTCCAGCGTCTCCGCGTCGTGTACGCCGGCGGCCTCCGCGGCGCGCAGGTGCAGCAGCTGCCGCGGGAAGTCCCAGTCGTAGAGTGCCTGCGCCGCGTCGATGCCCTCGTAGCACTGCAGCCGGATCAAGGGTGCGCCGAGCGCGGTCGCGATCGCGGCGGCGACGCTTGTCTTGCCTACCCCGGCGTCGCCCTCGCAGAACAGAGGCCGGCCCATCCGCAGGGCAAGGAAGACCGCGGTCGTCAGCCCTCGGTCGGCGAGGTAGTCCTGCTCGGCAAGCGCCCGTTGGACGTCCTCGACCGACTCCGCGCTGGCCAGAGAGGTTTTGCCCGGCTCGGTCATACGATCGAGCCTATCGGGAGGCCGCCGCAGGTCCGGCCCCGCCGGATCTTCGCCACCGGCGCTCGTAGCCCCGTTTATCCGGGACCGGTACGTTGAAGGCGGGAGGCACCGATGGGAGATTCAGATCCCCGGTTTCCCGGGCTGCGTGCTCGCTGGCGCCACTGGCGCACTTGGCAGACCAGCTCGATTCCACCCGAGTTGCGCGAGGTGCGCGAGGCGGAGCGGCGGCGACGGCGAGAGCTTAACCAGGTCCACTGGTCGATCTTTCCATTCGACGTCCACACCGAAGGGCCGAGGCCAGAACGGCTCGATTCGGGCCGGGACCGCCGCCGAGAGTTCCGCTCCCGGATACGTCGCCTGCTGGCGTCCTGGTTCTTCGAACGCTGACGTGAATCTTGGGTTTAGCGGTGGCCGGAACGCCACCTCCCGCTCGGCCCGACCCCGGTTTAGCAGCCGGCTCGCCGGCATCACCGCTCGTGACGAACACCTCAGTCGTTTCGGTCGGTGAGGGTGTGGGTAGCCACCAGGCGCCGCAGCTCGTGGGCGGCCTGTTGGGCACGGAGGCCGTCATTGGCCTGAATGCCCATCGCGGCTAGCGTATCGCCGTCGGAGAGGTCGAGGAGCACCCATGGGTCGCCACTGCGGAGATTGACCTCGATTACCTCAGCCCACTCGAGGTTGCGCGACCGGAACAAGTTCACGACCCGCAGGCCCGTTGGTCGCGCGATGACATGCGGGCGGGCGAGCACACAGAGGAACGCGGCGGCGAGCACGCCGACGCCGAATACGCCCAGCCGGTCGACGGGCCGGAAGCCATGCGTGCCGCCCGGCAGGAGTATGGCAAGGACAGTGCAGAGTGCGAGTACGACGATGGCCAACGAGTAGGGCACGATCCGGCCCCATTTCGGGCGATACGTGACGGGCAGCTCGGGCAGGCTCATCGTCGCACTGCAACGGATTGGGAACCGATACCTGGGTCAACGTACAAACCGCCCATGGCAGACCACGACGGAAGCGTGGGGCTCCGGGGTCGTCCACTGGGCTCTTGGCGGGATCTAAAAGCGGCAGGCATGGATGTCTGTGACGAGAATGCCTCGCGCCCCCAGCTCCCACAAGTCGTCCATGATGCGGTGCGCGTCCTTCCGAAGAACCATCGCGCGGACCGCAACCCCGGCGTCGTGATGCGGAGACACGGCCGGCGACTCGAATGCCGGGCGATCGCCCCTCGGCGAGACGCACGGCGGTGCGTGATCTTGCCGGCCGGGTCACTGCCTGATCGCAGAGCCTCGCGAACAGCGCCTCGAATGTCGGTGGCCCGCTGCTTGCCGCTCGGTGCGCATGGGGCTGCGCTCGCTCATCCACCCGAGCGAGCGTACGGGATGACCGCGGCCGGGCCGCGGTGGAGCGCGAGGACCTCGCCCTCCTCGTCGATCACTCGGGTGGACGCCTGCTGGCTGAGCGTGATCGCCAGCCGGGCCGCCTCGATGCCGTCGTCGGTGTGGGTGTGGGTGGTCCACTCGCCCGCGCGCAGCTGCTGCACCTGGTATCGCATCGGCGCCCTCTCCGAGCGCTTTTCGACTCTAGGAGGTCTCCGAACGAGGTCCTCTTCTCCCCTATCGGCCGGTGAACCCGTCATCTTTCGTCGAAATCGGCTAACCGCGGGGCACGATGACTCACCTGCATAGGGACAAAGATCTTGTGTATGGGCGGGAAGACTCACAAGCCGGCCCGCTGGAGGGCCAGTGCGGTGCCGAGCGCCGCTCGGGCGGCCTCGTAGCCCTTGTCCTCGCTCGAACCTGGCAGCCCACTGCGCGCGTGGGCCTGCTCGTCGTTGTCACATGTCAGCACGCCGAATCCAACGGGCACCCGGGTACGAACGGACACCTCGGTGAGTCCGACCGTGGCCGCTTGGCAGACGTACTCGAAGTGCGGTGTCTCGCCGCGCACCACGACGCCGAGTGCGACGACCGCGTCGTAGCCGCTCTCCGCGAGCGCGCTTGTCGCCACCGGTAGCTCGAACGAGCCGGGCACCCGAATGACGGTCGGCTCCGGGACTCCGGCCTCCTTCAGTGCCCGCAGGGCACCATCGAGCAACGCGTCAGTTACCTGTTCGTGCCAGCGGGCGGCGACCACGCCGACCCGCAGGCCGCTCGCGTTCTCAACGGTCAGCCGGGGGGCGCCAGCCTTGCTCATCGCGTAGCCTCCCGCCCACTGGAGCGGCCATCGACGTCGAGCAGGTGTCCCATCCGGTCGCGCTTGGTTTGCAAGTAACGAAGGTTGTCAGGAGTCGGAGCAACCTCGATAGGCACCTGGTTGGCAACCGATACGCCATGGTCCTCGAGTGCCGCGCGCTTCGCTGGATTGTTCGTCAGCAACCGGACCGTACGCACCCCGAGGTCGGCGAGAATCGCCGCCGCGACGCGATAATCGCGAGCATCTGCGGGAAGCCCGAGTTCGAGATTCGCGTCGACGGTGTCGCGTCCGCGGTCCTGCAGGGAGTAGGCACGCAGCTTCGGGAGTAGCCCAATCCCGCGGCCCTCGTGGCCGCGCATGTAGAGGACGACCCCGCGCCCCAGCGCGGCCACCTGCTCCAGCGCAGCAGCGAGCTGCGGTCCGCAGTCGCAGCGCCGGGAACCGAAGACATCACCAGTCAGGCACTCGGAATGGACCCGGACCAAGACGTCGGTTCCGTCGCCGAGGTCACCGGCGACGAGCGCGATGTGCTCGATCCCGGCGGCGTCCTGATAGCCGACGGCCGCAAACTGCCCGTGTGCTGTTGGCAGTCGAGTCCGCGCCACGCGCTGGACGCGGCGGGAGCGAGGCGAATCGCCGCCTCGACGAGCATCGTCGGTCATTCGCGCGGCCGGCTCATTGGGAACGCCGTTGAGCATCTCCGCATCGCGGTTGTCGCCGGCAGTGGCGGGCCTGGGCACCGCCGGGGGATCCAGTGGGGTCGTCCCCCCACGTTGCAAGGACACCACGCGCGCATCAGCCGGACGTGGTCCGCTCGCCTCCGGCGGTGCTTCGATCCCACGGCTCGTCGGGACGTCTGTCACGTCGAGATCCCGTCGAAAGGCGACGAGGTCGGCGATCGACACGATGGCAAGCCGATGCAGGCCGGCGAACTCAAGTAGCTGCGGTAGGCGCATCATCGTGCCGTCGTCGTTTACGAGCTCGCAGATTGCGCCGGCGGGCGGCAGGCCGGCGAGCTTTGCCAGATCGACCGCGGCCTCGGTATGGCCGGGCCGTTCGAGCACGCCTCCGGGGACGGCGCGCAACGGGAAGACGTGCCCGGGCCGGGTCAAGTCAACCGGTCGCGTCGCCGGGTCGACGAGCAGGCTGATGGTACGAGCGCGGTCACCCGCCGAGATGCCGGTGGTGATCCCTTCCTTGGCGTCCACGCTCACTGTGTAGGCGGTCTGCTTGCGATCCTCGTTGACCGCCGTCATCGGCGGCAGAGCAAGCCGGTCCAGCGTCTCGCCTTCCATCGCGACGCACACGACGCCGCTCGTGTATCGGATGGTGAATCCAAGCAGTGCCTGCGTGGCCTTGGTCGCGGCGAACAGCAGGTCACCCTCGTTTTCCCGGTCCTCGTCGTCGACGACCACGACCGGCCGGCCGGCTGCGAGCTCCGTAATTGCTCGCTCGATCGGGTCCCGCGTGACCGTCCACCCACTCAACGTACGAACGGTTGTTTCGGCGCCCCCCGAACGCGCTTCACCGCCCCTCATCCGACTTCACCCCCGTCTGGCAGCGCTGGACTGAGGAGTCGTTCTACATGCTTGGCGATCACATCCACCTCGATGTTGACCAGCGCACCAACCTGTTTGCGGCCGAGCGTGGTGAGCGCGAGGGTGGTCGGGATGAGCGCCACGCTGAGGAAAGGGCCAGCGGCAGCGGATCCACCGCCGCCACCTTCGCTTTCGGCCGATCCCGCCCCCACCTCGACCACGGTGAGGCTGACTCCGTCGACGGCGACCGAGCCCTTCTCGACGAGAAACCTCGCAAGCCGCTCGGGAATCCCGATCCGGACGACTTCCCATCGCTCGGCGGGCGTCCGGTCGAGAATGGTCCCCACCCCGTCGACGTGTCCCTGGACGATGTGACCACCTAGCCGGCCACCGGCCGGCACCGGGCGCTCGAGGTTCACTGGATCGCCCGGCCCGAGACCTCCCAGATCCGAGCGATCCAGACTCTCCTGCATCACGTCCGCCGTGAACGCTCCATCGGAGACGTCGACAACTGTGAGGCAGACGCCGTTCACGGCGATCGAGTCACCATGCCGCGCATCCTCGGTGACCGTCTTCCCGCGCACGTACAGCCTGGCGCTGTCGGCCAGGCGGTCGAGCCGGATGACCTCGCCCAGCTCCTCAACTATCCCGGTAAACATCCGTCACCTCGCACTTCTTCAGAGCCTGGCGCTCGCGGCGCCAACCGACTCCTCGACGTTCCCCACACCGCTCGGCAACCCGGCCGGCCGAGCGGTAAGGCGAAGGTCCGGCCCGACCTGCGCTACGTCATCGATACGGAGGCGCCGGACGTCCGCGATCGTCGCGGCGAGCGGGCCGGAGATCACGGAGTGCCCGTCACCAACGAGTGCCGGCGCGATATACGCGATCACCTTGTCCACAAGGCCCTCGCGTAGGAAGGACCCGGCGAGCGTGGGACCGCCTTCGAGGAGTACTGAGACGACGTCGCGGTCCCGAAGCCCCCCGAGCAGTGCGGTAAGGCCGAGCCCCCCAGTCGCCGCCCGGGGGATGCGGAGAACGTCCACGGTGGGCGGGAGGTGGTCGGTAGCCGCGTCCTCGGCAACGGCGAGCAGAGTCGGTGCCGTCCCGTCAAGCACCCTGGCGGCAGGACTGATCTTCGCGTCGGTGTCGACGACGACGCGGAGCGGTTGTCGGACTCCATGCGCTGGATCACGGACAGCCAGGTGCGGGTCGTCGGCGAGAAGGGTTCCGGACCCGACAACTATGGCATCGGCCTTGGCCCTCAGGCGGTGGACGTCGGCCCGGGCGGCTGCACTGGTGATCCACCGGCTGGAACCGTCGGCGGCCGCGACCCGCCCGTCCAGGCTCGCCGCATATTTCCAGGTGACGTGTGGCCGCCCATGCGAGACCGCAGTGAGCCACGCCTCGTTGACCAGGGCGGCCTCCTCGGCGAGCAGGCCAACTTCGACCTCGATGCCCGCCGCCCGCAGCACGGCGGCGCCGCCGCCCGCGAAGTCGCTTGGGTCGGCGATCGCAGCGACCACCCGCCGGATGCCGGCTGCGATAAGAGCGCGGGTGCACGGTCCAGTGCGGCCGGTGTGGGCGCACGGTTCGAGCGTGACCACCGCAGTACCGCCGCCGGCCCGGTCGCCGGCAGCGGCCAGGGCGCGTGCCTCGGCGTGCGGGCCGCCTGCGTACTCATGAAAGCCCTCCCCCGCGATGGCTCCGCTCGCGTCGAGGACCACGCAGCCGACGACTGGGTTAGGACTTGTCGTACCGACGCCCAGCGCCGCGAGCTCTAGCGCACGTCGCATAGCGGCCAGCTCTTCCGGCGCTCCTGGGAGCCGCCCGGCAGAAATCTCAACCTGGCCGGCCTCGTCCATCTCGGCCCCTTTCGTCCGATCACGGACTCCGGGGGCGAGGCGAGGCGGTCCAATCGTCCACGGATCGCAGGAGGACGACCCCTGGAACTCCGCGCCGGCCGGCGGTTGCAGTCGGACGACCGCTTGCCAACGGCGCGGATGGCGCCGGCACGCCTGCGTGCTGCCTCCCATCCGGACTTTTACCGTCGGTCCTGGACTTCCACCAGGTCCACCGGCCGATGGCGTCGGTCGGGTCGCGGACTATCACCGCCGGTTCGGAGTTTCACCGACCCCGGAGCACGCGCTCTTTGTGCACACTCCAGTCTGCCAGACCGACGCCCGATCCGGCAGGAACCGGAACGGCGGTCCGTGGCGAATGGACGACACCCTGGACCCAACTGCGTATGCGCGGGCCGCTTACGGGTGGAAGGCGCGGTCCGCTTGCGCGCGTAGCGATTGGAGCACGGCCGCCGGGTCATCCGAGCCATAAACAGCCGACCCGGCCACGAAGACGTCGGCTCCGGCTTCGGCACAGCGCTCGATGGTGTTCGCCGAGATGCCGCCGTCCACCTGCAGCCAGATCGACATGCCGGACCCGCGGATGAGCTCGCGGGACCGGCGGATCTTCGGGAGCACGATGTCGAGGAACGCCTGTCCGCCGAAGCCCGGCTCGACCGTCATGATCAGAAGCAGGTCGAGCTCGGGGAACAGCTCAGCGTAGGGATCTACCGCGGTGGCTGGTCTCAGGGCGAGGCCGGACCTGGCCCCGGCCGTGCGGATCGCTCGGGCGGTCCGCACTGGCGCATCCGCCGCCTCCACATGGAAGGTCACGCTCGTGGCGCCGGCCTCCGCATAGGCGGGGGCCCAGCGGTCCGGCTCCTCGATCATTAGGTGGCAGTCCAGCGGAAGCGACGTGTGTTTGAGCAAGCTCTCCACGACCGGCAGGCCGAGTGTGAGGTTGGGGACGAAATGGTTGTCCATGACATCCACGTGCAGCCAGTCCGCCTCGTTCTCTACCGCGGCCGCCTCCTCGGCGAGCCGCGCGAAGTCGGCCGTCAGGATGCTCGGCGCCATCTGCACACCCACACCTGCACGATAGCCCCGCGGCTCGGTTACGAGTCGCCCTCACCGCTTTCGGAGCAGTGCCAGGAACATCGCATCGGTGCCATGCCGGTGCGGCCAGAGCTGTACGTGCGGCCCGGTACCGAGATGTGGTACGCGCGGAAGATAGGGCCGGGCGTCAAGAGTCACCACGTCGTCGCGACCCTTCACCACGTCGCCAACTACTACAACCGTCTCGGCGAGATGTGGCGAGCACGTTACGTAGGCGATCAGACCGTTCGGACGAGCCGCTTCGATCGCCGATCGGAGTAGCTCTGCTTGCAGCGGCCGTAGTGCCGCTACGTCGGAAGGGGAGCGCCGCCAACGCAACTCGGGCCGGCGACGCAATGCCCCCAGCCCCGTACATGGCACGTCGACGAGGACACGGTCGAATTCGCCATGTCGCCAGGTGGGCACTCTGCCGTCGCCGGCGACCACGAGCCATTGGCTAGGTGAACCGGTCAGGGCTCCTGCGACCAGCCTCGCCCGGTGCGGCTGGCGGTCGACGGCGAGCAATGCACCGCCGCGCTCGGCGACCAGCCCACCAAGCAAGGCCGCCTTGCCGCCCGGTCCGGCACATAGGTCTAGCCAGCGAGCGTCCCGACCAGATAGCGGAGCCTGGGCAAGTGCGAGCGTCACAAGCTGGCTCCCCTCGTCCTGCACCCCGGCCCGACCCTCGACTACGGCTACAAGGTCACCAGGATCACCGCCGGACAGCGAGACGGCATAGGGCGACCAGCGTGCCGGACGAAGGCCGGCCACATAGAGCTCGTCCACTGTTGCGCGTCCCGGGCGTACGGCCAGTGTGACCATGGGCGGTTCGTTGTCGGCAGCGAGTGCCGCCGTGACCTCGGCGAGGTCCCCTCCAAGGGCGTCAGCGTAGGCCGTCACGATCCACTTAGGATGCGAGTGGACGACCGCGAGCCGTTCGATATCGTCCAGACCGTCGGTGAGCTCGGCGAGCCAAGCGTCGAGAGCGCGCGTCGCCAGCTGACGCAGGACGGCGTTGACGAACCGCGCCGGACCGGTTCCCACAGCCTCCCGGCCCAGGTCGACCGACTCGGCCACCCCCGCATGGGCTGGCACCCTCATCGCGAACAGCTGATGAGCGCCGAGCCGGAGGATGTCGAGCACTGCCGGGTCTACCAGCTCAAGTGGACGGTCGACGCAGCCCGCGATCACCGCGTCCCAGGTCCCGCGGCGGCGCAGCGTGCCGTAGGCGAGCTCGGTCGCGAATGCCGCGTCCCGGCCGGACAGCCCATGCTCGCGGAGGGTCGAAGGCAGAACCAGGTTCGCGTAGGCATCTCGATCCGCCACCGCCCGGAGAACCTGGTAGGCCGCGCGGCGGGCGGGGTCGCTCCTGCCATCGCGTCGTCCGGACGACCGCCGGCGCATCCCGCGCCGGGCGGCGCTGGGATCGTGTCGTACCATCGCCGCCTGCCTGTCGCCCGTCGTCCGGTGCCGCCGCGATCCACCCCCGCGGTGGGCGGCGCTTTCGTTACTCAAAGCTCTCGCCGGACTCGATCCGACTGCCGCGGGCCCAGTCCGCCGCAGGCATCCGCCGCTTGCCCTGCTCCTGCACATCACCAAGCAGGACCGTATGCGTCGCCGTGCCCACCAGCACGGCATCCCTGCTGACATGGAGCGTGCCAGCGCCAAGAGAGCCGATGTCGGCTGTGTTGATTATCTGGACCGGACCGAGCTTGATCCGCAGGCCGCGCCAGGTCGTCCACGCCCCGGGCGCCGGTGTGCACCCGCGTACCACCCGATCAACCCGCAATGCCGGCCTTGCCCAGTCGACCCGTGCGTCAGCGGCGGTGACCTTTGGGGCATATGACACCCCGTCAGCCAGCTGCGGTCGAGCGGTGAGGGTACCGTCTTCGATGCCGTCGAGCGTCGCGACCAGCAACGCCGCTCCGGAGACCGCGAGGCGGCCGAGGAGATCGCCGCTGGTGTCCGTGGGTTTGATCGCCTCGGTCACCATGCCGTACACCGGGCCGGTATCCAATCCCTCGTCGATCCGGAAGGTCGTCGCCCCGGTCACCTCGTCTCCAGCCATGATCGCGTGCTGCACGGGCGCCGCCCCCCGCCACGCCGGAAGTAGTGAGAAGTGCAGGTTGACCCAGCCGTGGCGCGGGATCTCGAGCGCCGCTGGTGGGAGGAGCCCACCGTAGGCGACGACCGGACAGCAGAGCGGGGCAAGGTCGGCGAGTCGGGCGACAAACCCGGGATCGCGCGGCCGCTGCGGCTTCAGCACCTCCAGGCCGTCGGCGGTTGCTCGCTCCGCCACGGGTGTCGGCGTCAGCCGCCGCCCTCGGCCGGCGAGTGCATCCGGTCTCGTGAGGACGGCGACGACCTCGTGCCGGGAGCCGAGTACGGCCTCGAGCGAAGCCACGGCGGTCTGCGGCGTCCCGGCGAACACCACCCTCATAGCCATGGCCTCCTTGATCGGCCGGACGCCAAGCCACTGCCAGACTTATGATCAAGCAGTGAGCCGGCTGCGTGTGGCGCCTCGTAGACTTGAACGCAGTTCTTCTTTGCCACCTAAGCGCGACGAACGGGAGAAAGCGTGGCCGTCCAGCCGATCAGGCTCTTCGGAGACCCCATCCTTCGCACCCCCGCCGATCCCGTCGTTGACTTCGACAAAGAGCTGCGGATCCTGGTCAAGGATCTCACCGACACCATGGTGGACGCCCCCGGCGCCGGCCTCTCGGCGCCCCAGATCGGTGTAAGCCTTCGGGTGTTCACCTACGTCGTCGACGACGAGCTCGGCCACCTCATCAACCCTGACCTCGACTTGTCGAGCGAAGAGCAGGACGGCGAAGAGGGCTGCCTGTCGTTGCCCGGTCTTGCTTACGATACGAAGCGGGCGCTGCGCGCCGTCGCAAAGGGCTTCAATCAGTACGGCGAACCGGTCGTCATCGAGGGCTCCGACCTGATGGCTCGGTGCCTGCAGCATGAGACCGATCACCTCGACGGCGTGCTATTTATCGACCGGCTGGACCGGGAAACCCGCAAACGTGCACTCAAGGAGATAAGAGAAGCGGAATGGGCCGGCCAGCAGCCGCCCATCGTCAAGATCTCCCCGCACCGGACCGACGGCCTCGCCCTCTGAGATGGCTTAACCGCTACTCATCAAGACTGAACTCCTGCCACTGTCCCTAGTCATGCCAGATGCCTTGGCGCAAGGCTGGAAGGGCTTCCTTGATCGTGTAGGTCTCCGGCACGGCCTGTGGTCGCAGTCCGACCACGCAGGTGAAAGGTCGGTCGCAACGGTCCGCTGAGGAGCCGATAGAAGAGCACCGGCTACCGGCGGTGCCCGACGCTCGTTTCGTCGGCCTCGACCCGGCGTCGAGCCGGTCCCGATCGGGCTGGCGGATGCCAGGGATCAGGCGTTGTGCGCAGACCCTGAAGTTTGGCGGCTGCGCAATCAGCCAATGTGGTGAAACTTGCGTGAATCGGCCGCGGTTGTCCGGGTCCCGGCACACCGTCTGATCTCGGTGTAGTCCAAAATCACGGTTTCAGCACAAATGATTGATCTACTTGGCAGTCCGCCGGGGGAGCACCGCCGAACGCTGGACCGTGACGGAGAAGATCAAGGCAGATTCCAAGATTGAAGGACCGTCGGGTTGACAAACCGGCCTCCATATTCGACCCGGCGGTCACCTGATCTTGGGAATGCCTGATCGTTTTCGAGATTACGGTCCACCGTTCTGGATCAGTGCGGAGGGGTCCGGCAGCACTGCGCAGACATGTCTCACGAGCGATCCGATGCCCTCTCCGGCAAGGACGCGGACAGCCGGGGCAGCCCGCCAGTTGTTCAAGTGGGCTGCCTGGTCGGGTCAGCTCTGCTCCAATCTGTCAAGGTTGCGCCGCGACCGAGGACCAGGCCGCGCTCGGCGAGCCGGGCAGGAGCCGGGGTCTTTGGCGGAGCTGCTAGGCGACCGCCCGGTAGTGGCGGTGAAGACGACACTGCCGAGCAGGTTGGAGCCCGACCCCGACCGGGCGGCTCCGTCGTGGCTGCGTCGACGACAGAGGTGGCGCCGAATCCGCCCCCGACGCCGGTCCGGCTCGTCGGCGGCCACCGGACGGGACGGGGACCGGCAGCTGGGGATCGAAACCGTCACCAGCCCGGCGTCGACGGCGCTAGATGAGGGGGTGTGGGTCGATTCGGACCCGGGCCGGATCGGCGGCCTTCCGCGCGCTGCGTACCCCCTGGGCCTGCTTGAGCGCGACGGCGAGATCCGCACCCGCCGAGTGGGCAACGCGGACAAGGGCACGGACTTGATCCTCGGCGATCGGCACTGGTCCGAGAACCTCGGCACCATCCGGCAACGCCGCGAGGTCAAGAAGCTCGGTCACCGCAGCGTTGGGACCGTCGACCGCGGCCATCCGTACCGCGGGCGGGAGCCCGAGCGCTGTCCGGTCCCCCAGCTCGCGCTCGGCATGCCACTCGGGCGCCCACCGAACGAGTGCTTGCACCGGGCGAGCCGACCGATCCGCCATTACCACAACAGTGCCGTCGGACCGGACGAGCGCGGCGGCGGCGAGCCAGCGGCGCAGCGCCTCCTCGGCGGCGCGCAGATCAGCCCGACCGAGAAGGACCCACCCGTCGAGCAAGAGCGCTGCCGCATAACCGCCGCCGGCGACTGGCTCGGCGCCCGGCGTCGCGACGACGAGCGCCGGGCGAGCGGAGACGCTCGGTCGCCGGTGCTCACCGGTCGACGAGATCACGGGGACCGCCGGAAAAGCCCGGCCGAGCTCCTCGGCAGTGCGGTCCGCCCCGAGCACCCGCGCCCGCAGCCGACGCTCACCGCACTGCGGACATCGCCAGTCGCTTGCGACGAGACCGCACCACGCGCATGACGCGATCGGTTGGCCCGCCGTCACCGATAGTGGTCCGGAGCAGCGCGTGCAGCGGGCCGGCATCCGGCACCGCAGGCAGCCGAGCGCCGGTGCATATCCGCCCCGGGGTACCTGGACGAGGACCGGTCCTCGCTCGAGCGCCACCTTCGCCACCGACCACGCACCGGTCGGCAGACGAGCCGACCGGGCCGCGTCGATGTCCGCGACCGCCGGACTGCCCACGTCATCGGCAGGAGCGACTCTGGGTGCGTTGGCCCGGACGACGGACCGATCCGCGCGGATCGCCCGAGCCCAACCGGAGCGTACGAGGCGCACCGCCTCGGCAGTCACCGCGAAGCCGCCGACCAGCGCCGCGGCGCCCGCTTCATGTGCGCGCAGCGTCAGAGTCTCGCGCGTGTGCGGGTAGGGCGCGCGTGGCTCCTCGTGCAGGTCGTCGCCGTCGTCCCAGCAGACAACGAGACCGAGCCCATGAACCGGCGCGAAGGCCGCCGCACGAGTGCCGATCACGACCTGAACCTCGCGGCGCAGAACGGCCAGGAAGCGGCGATAGCGCTCGGCCGGGCCCAGTTCAGCGGTGAGGACCACATGGCGGCCGGGCCCAAGAGCGTCGGTCACGGCCGCGTCGAGGCGAGCGAGGTCGTGCTTGTCGGGCACAACAACGACGACGCCACGACCGGATGCGACGGTCGCAGCAGCAGCGGCCGCCACGGCCCCAGTCCAGTGCTCTGCGCCCGGCAGTGCCGACCAAACCGCGCGGGGGGAATCGCCGCCGCTCAGGGCAGCCAAGAACGCCGGGCCCGCCGAGTAGAGCTTCCATTCACCGGCCGGCACCGGGGCAGCGTCGCTCGCGAGCGGAGGCCTGGCGTCCCGGGGCTGGCCCACAAACTTGGCACTCGGTCCCGGCGGGACCGCGTAACCCCCGGTGCCCCCGGCATCTTCACTGGTCACGGCGGCTTCCCCGGTCTCGCTTGGCTGCGGCGGCTGTGCCCAGTCAGCCTCATCGCGCTGGCCGGTGTCGTTGTCTCCAATTAGGCCGCGCTCCGCGCGGGCGTGCCGCGGTGGTATGGCGAGCCGCAGCACGTCGGCCGTGGTTCCGGCGTACCGATCGGCGAGCAGCCGAGCAAGCTGGGCGATCTCCGGCGTCAGAACAGGTTGCGGCGACACCACCCGATCCAGTGGAGCCAGGCTGCCGGTGTGCTGGCTGGCTGCCTGGCGCTCGAGGATGAAGCCGTCGATCTTCCGGCCCGCGAACCGCACTCGCACCCGACATCCCGGCATCGCCCGATCCGACATGGACTCGGGCACGAGGTAGTCGAACGGTCGGTCGAGATGGGGTAGCGACACGTCGACCAGGACGCGGGCGACGGGGTCGCGGGCGGCAATTGCAGGCGGTCCGGACGGCGCGCCATTCCGGAGCCTCGCACGGACGAGAGCGACCTCCTCCCCTTTCGTCGAGCCGGCGCCGCCGTCCATCCCCCCGGTCTACCAAATCATCCGGTCAGCCGCGCACCTCATCCACAGCACAGTCCGCCTGACGATATTGGCCAACCAGCCGGCTCACGCCTTCTGTTCGCCCTCGAGTGCCCGCCATCTGGGCAAGGTCTGGCGGCCACCAGGGAGCCTTGTCACGTGGTCGCCGGCCGAACCGCTATAGGCCAGATGCCGCCCGGAGGGCGTCGACCCGGTCGGTGCGCTCCCAGGTGAAGTCGGGCAGGTCGCGGCCGAAGTGCCCATAGGTGGCGGTCTGCGCGTAAATCGGCCGCAGCAGATCCAGGTCCCGGATGATGGCCGCGGGCCGCAGGTCGAAGACCGACATCACCACGTGCATGATCTCGTCGTCGGAGACCACACCGGTGCCGAAGGTCTCCACGAACAGGCCGACCGGATGCGCCTTCCCGATCGCGTAGGCGACCTGGACCTCGCATCTGCCCGCCAGCCCGGCCGCCACCACATTCTTGGCAACCCACCGCATCGCGTAGGCAGCCGAGCGGTCCACCTTGGACGGGTCCTTGCCGGAGAAGGCGCCGCCACCGTGCCGCGCCATCCCCCCGTAGGAGTCAATAATGATCTTGCGGCCGGTCAAACCCGCGTCTCCCATCGGGCCGCCGACCTCGAACCGACCGGTTGGGTTGACGAGCAGTTGGTATCCGGCGGTGTCGATTGCCAGCCGGGCAAGCTCGGGCTCGACCACATGCTCGGCGATGTCTGGCTGCAAGAGGGTGTTTAGGTCGATGTCGGAAGCATGCTGGCTGGACACCACCACCGTGTCGAGCCGGACCGGCTGCTCGCCCGCGTACTCGATGGTGACCTGGGTCTTCCCGTCCGGACGAAGGTAGGGGATCGTCCCGTCCTTGCGCACCTTGGCCAGCCGTTGCGCGAGCCGGTGGGCCAACGTGATCGGCAGCGGCATGAGCTCGGGCGTGTCCAGGCACGCGTAGCCGAACATCATCCCCTGGTCGCCGGCACCCTGACGGTCCAGCTCGTCGCCGTTCTCGCCCTCGCGGGTCTCGTAGGCCGCATCCACGCCCTGGGCGATGTCGGGCGACTGGGAACCAATAGACACCGTGACACCGCAGGACAGACCGTCGAATCCTTTCTTCGACGAGTCGTACCCGATCTCGAGGATCTTCTCTCGGACGATGGTCGGGATGTCCGCCCATGCCTCGGTCGTCACCTCGCCAGCGACGTGGACGAGCCCTGTTGTGATGAGGGTCTCCACGGCGACCCGGCTGCGCGGGTCTTCCTTGAGCAGCGTGTCGAGGATGGCGTCGCTGATCTGATCGGCGATCTTGTCGGGGTGACCCTCGGTCACGGACTCCGAGGTGAACAGGCGACGGGACACGACGCTCCTAGGCGACTCTGGCGGCGGTTGTATCTGGGCGAGCGCCGAACGCGGGCTCGATGAACGGGGCGAGTCTAACCAGAGCCGCGGTGCGGCGACAGACGATCTCATTCTTCGTCGGACTGCGTCGCTCGTCACATACCCGGGAGCCGCTCGAGCACCAGATCCCAGATCTGGTCGGCCAGATCCTCCTTGGGTCCGCGCCGGACACGATACATCGGTCCCTCTGCGGTGAAGATCACCGCTTCGTTGTCCGTACTCCCAAACGCCCGGTCCTTGCCGACCTCGTTGACGACGAGGACGTCGACACCGTAAGCCTCGAGTTTCGCCCGGCCCGTCTCGACGGCTGTCCGAGTTGCGTCTCCGGTCTCGGCTGCGAACCCGACGATCACTTGTCCGAGCCGTGGCCGGGCCCGCGCGAGGCTGCGCAGGACGTGCGGATTTTGTACGAGGTGAAGCGTCGGCGCGGTCACCTCATCGACCTTCTTGATCTTGTATTCGGCGTACTCGGCGGGGCGGAAGTCGGCCACCGCGGCGGCCATCACAACCGCGTCCGCAGCGGCGACCTCGGCCATCACGACATCGTGCAGCTCCTGGGCGGTTCCTACCCTGATGACCTTCACACCCGCCGGATCGGGCAGTTCCGTATTCGCCGCCACCAGCACTACCTCGGCACCCCGGGCGGCGGCCGTGCGCGCCAGCGCGTATCCCTGACGGCCCGACGCCCGGTTTCCGAGGAACCGGACCGGATCGACCGGCTCCCTGGTTCCTCCGGCGGTTACCAGGACGCGGCGACCCGCCAAGTCGAGGCTCAGTCCCTCGACACCGCGGGCAAGCACCCGGGTCGACAACGCGAAGATCTCTCCCGGCTCGGGCAGCCGGCCCGGACCGGCGTCCGGCCCGGTCAGCCGCCCCACGGCCGGCTCGATGACGATCGCGCCACGCTCGCGCAACATCGCCACGTTCGCCTGGGTCGCCGGATGCTCCCACATCTCGGAGTGCATCGCCGGTGCATAAACGATCGGACAGCGCACGGTCAGCAATGTGTTCGTGAGCAGGTCGTCGGCTATACCGTGCGCAGCCCTGGCCAACAGGTCCGCCGTTGCCGGCGCCACGACGACCAGATCGGCCCGCTGGCCGATGCGCACATGCGGCACAGCGTGAGCTTCGTCCCACACGTCGGCGCTCACCGGCTGCCCGGACAGGGCGCCCCAGGTGGGCTCGCCGACGAAACGCAGCGCGGCCCGGGTCGGAATGACCCGGACCGCGTATCCGCTCTCGGTAAACAGCCGAAGCAGCTCGCATGCCTTGTAGGCGGCGATCCCGCCGCCGACCCCAAGGACGATGCTGGGTGCGGACGGCGCCGCTCCGTCAACGACGGTGCGCTGCTCGGCCATGTGGCCAAGTATCCGCCGCCACCGCGGTGCTTACGGCTCGACCGGCTCGGCGGTAAGCAGACCGCCCTCGATCTCCCGCAACGCGATCGACAGGGGCTTCTCGTGGACGTGCGTCTCGACGAGCGGCCCAACATACTCGAGCAGGCCCTCGCCAAGCTGGCTGTAATAGGCGTTGATCTGCCGGGCGCGCTTGGCGGCGTAGATCACCAGGCTGTACTTCGAGTCGGTCGCCTCGAGCAGGTCATCGATCGGTGGGTTGGTGATCCCCTCCGCGACGGGCATGGTTCCGGACACGCGGGAGTGCCTCCGATGGTTGGTGGACATTGCTGATCGTCTTGGCCACCGCGTCAGGGAAGATCATCTCGCTGCGCAGTGATACCCATCCAGCCTAGCAGCTCATGGGCGACGTCTCGCACGGATGTGTTGATCAAGATCGCGTCGAACTCAGGCTCGGCCGCCAGCTCGGCGCGCGCGGTCGCCAGCCGCCGCTCGATCCAATCGGCCGACTCGGTAGCCCGGCCGCCCAGCCGGCGAACCAGCTCGTCCCAGGATGGAGGAGCGAGGAATACCAGGAGCGCATCGGGCATCGCGGCTCGCACCTGGCGGGCGCCTTGGAGATCGATTTCCAGAAGAACGGTCTCGCTGCGGGCAAGCCGGTCCATGACCGGCTGCCGCAGCGTGCCATATCTATTGCCGGCGAATTCCGCCCATTCGAGGAACTCGCCGTTCGCGATCAGGCGGTCGAATTCGTCATCGGTGATGAAGTAATACTCGACGCCGTGGGTCTCGCCCGGTCGAGGCTTACGGGTAGTCGCCGAAACCGACAGCCAGACTTCCGGATGGTGAGCGCGCAGGTGAGCGACCACCGTGCTCTTTCCTACGCCCGACGGCCCGGACAGAACCGTCAGCCCTGGCGGGCTCACCTAACCGCCCGGAGCGGCCGCGGCTCGTCCCGCCGACCCGGAAACCTTCACGCGTGACGAAGATCTCGCGGACCCAGCTGGCGCGTCAGCGGCCACCGAATTCACGCTCGAGGGCGGCAACCTGGTTGCTGCCCAGGCCACGCACCCGGCGCGTCTCGGAGATGCCGAGCCGCTCCATGATCTGGCGGGCCCGTACCTTGCCCACACCTGGCAGCGACTCCAGGAGCGCGGACACCTTCATCTTGCCGATGACGTCGTTGTCCTGACCCTCCTTGATGATCTCGGAAAGCGACGCACCCGCGTGCTTTAGACGGTTCTTCACCTCCGCGCGCTCCCGGCGGGCCTGGGCGGCCTTCTCGAGTGCCGCAGCGCGCTGTTCGGGAGTGAGGGGCGGCAGAGCCACTCGTGTCACCTCGGCAAACTAGTTCGGGCATAGGACAAATCGCGTCGCTGCAAACCTAGCGACCCGAAGGGTTGGCGCTCCCCCGCGGACCCACCGGGTCGAGGCGCGTTAGCCGAATCCATAACGCGACACGGGAAACCTCCCTTGTCTGCGGGACGCGCCGACGACGCGAGCCGGGAATCGTCCCAGGTCACATCGCCTGATCGGACGCATCCGACCCTTCCGCGCAGGTCGTATGGTTGTCAACTCGGCCACGCACATTGCCGAAAACTTGGCGCTGCGCCGACTCCATGGGAGTGCCTCATCCGGGTCGTTCCGGATCTCACATCGGCGGCCGGGCTCGGTCCGGGCGGCGGCTCGCCACTATGCCGCTGACATCGGCGTATGCGACCGCAGCGGGCGGCGACGCAAGGTCACGATGGAACAAATGGGCGAGCAGCTCGACACCTTCGACCAGGCGCGGACCGGGGCGGGAGAACGAAGCGGCCGCGTCGACGGCATATACCGAGGACGCGCCGAGCGCGGCGATGTCCGGGGCGTACGTTCTCACCTCCGTTGCCGCTCGTTCCGCGCCGTAACCGCACGGCATCACGACGATAACGTCGGGCTCGGTCAAGGCGAGCTCGTCCCATGTCACGGTGCGGGAGGGTGCGCCGGCCGGAACCCCGAACGCGTCTTCGCCACCGGCAAAGGCGATCATCTGCGGCACCCAATGGCCGCCGACGAAAGGCGGATCCAGCCACTCGAGGGCAAGGGCGCGCGGTCGGTCCGCCCCGGCAACGGCGTCGGTGATCTTGCCCAACCGCTTCTCGAGGCCGCGCCGGAGTGACTCGCCCGCGTCCGGTGCGGAACCGGCCGTCGCAAGCCGCTCGACGTCGGCGAACACGTCATCGAGGGTCCCCGGATCGAGCGACAGCACCTGCGGGGTTGTCGGGAGCCTCGCCGCGACCGCCCGCACGTCGTCGTACGAGACGGCACAGACCGCGCAGACCGCCTGGGTGACGATCAGGTCGATGTCGAGCTCGCGCAGCATCGGCTCGTTCAACTCATAGAGGGCGTCGCCTCGTCCCGTGATCTCCCGGACCGCGACATCGATCTCTGACGTCGACAACTCGTCGGACAGCACACTGCGCGTGAGTCGGGGGAGCGCGGTCGCCTCTGCGGGAAAGTCGCACTCGTGCGTGACAGCCACGACCCGGTCCCCCAGGCCGAGCGCAAACAGCATTTCAGTCGCCGACGGCACCAAGCTGGCGATCCGCACGCCATCCACTATCGCAGCCCGGCCCACCCTTGCAGACCAATGCTAGGGCAAGCGCTACGCGCAGACCGCGGTCCACGAGGCGCATGGTGGCGGGAGGGAGTGCGCCCGAACGGAGTAACGATGCAAGATTCTGTGTGCCAGAGCACAAGATCCGCACAGTCCACTAATTGGTGGCGCCGCGAGCTAGGCTGCGGGACCGATGTACGTCCTCCATGCCCACTGGTCGGCCGGGACGTACGTATGGGTCGAGGACTCCACCGCACCCCCTCGGCGGTCGTCGGCCAAGGGCTCGCGGCAAACCCCGACCGAACATCCATTCGCCGCGGGCGCCGACGTTGTGGCCGCTCTCGTCGATCTCGCCAACCCCCCGACCACGACTATCACGCTCCGGCTTCCAACCAAGGGCGGCAGCCCGCTGCCCTCGCCTGAGCTGGTACGCGAGCGTCCAGCGGCGAAACGCAAGCCGGCGCTCGCCGAGTGGCGGGTGCCGGCGGTCGCGCTGCCGCCCGAGGTCGACCTGGCCTACCTCAGCGATGCGGCCGACGTCGTCACCGGCGCGTCGGTGCGCTGGTACGCGGCCGTTCAGGCGCTCGCGGGCGACCTCGCCGACCGCGGTCGGGTGGTGCCAGGGCTGCGCGGCGAGTCAGCCGTCTGGCTCCCCGTACTAACCGGTCCGGATGCGGCGGGCCTCCGGTCGCTCGCCGAGGCGATGCCGCCCGTGTGCCGAGCCGAGCCGGGTGCATCCGGGCATGACGCGCTGATCGGCGCCCTCGAGTGGTTCGTCGACGTGGTGGTACGACGCCGGCTGCGCGGCGTCCACCTCGCGCCGCCACTGCGGCGCCGCACGGCGACGTTGGCCGAGCGTTGGCTAGCGGCGCTCACCTCGTCGACCCCCCAGGTTGACGTGTCACCGCAAGATGACCTCGTCGCGCTTGCGAAGACCCTGGACCATTGGCGGGCCGAGCTGCACACCGGAGCGGGACCGGTACGGGCTTGCTTCCGGCTCGTCGAGCCGAGCGACGCGGACCCGGACATCTGGCAAGTGGATTTCCTGCTCCAGGCCACCGATGATCCGAGCCTCCTCATCTCGGCGCGAAGCGTGTGGGCGAATCGCGCGCGGACGCTCTCGACGTCCTACGGCGTCATCGCGAACGCGGAGGAGGCGCTTCTGAGCGACCTCGGCCGAGCCAGCAGGCTGTTTCCCGATATCGAGACCGAGCTGCGTGCTCGTTACCCGGAGGCGGTATCCCTCGACATCGACGGCGCACAGCGATTCCTGCGCACCGCGGCGCCCGTCCTGATCGAGGCGGGATTCGGCGTCCTCCTGCCGTCGTGGTGGTCCGACCGCCGCCGCCGACTCGGGCTGAAGCTCACGGCGCGATCGAGCAGCCGGCAGGACCCCGCCGCGAGCCGCGGCAGCGGACTCGACATGAAGAGTCTCGCCGAGTTCCAGTTCGAGCTTGCCCTCGGCGAGGACACGCTGAGCGCCGCGGAGCTGGCCGAGCTAGCCCGGACGAAGGCGCCGTTGGTCCGACTGCGCGGACAGTGGGTCGAGGTGGACCGGGCTTCACTCGCCCGGGCACTGGACTTCCTCGCCGCGCGCGGTTCGGGCGAGGCAACGGCGGCCGACGTGCTCGCGCTGGCCGTTGATCCGGAGATGGCGGCCGACGGCTTGCCGGTCACTGAGGTACGCGCCGACGGCTGGCTGGGTGCGCTGCTATCCGGTGATCTTCCCGCGGTGGAAGAGGTCCAACCGCCAGACGGGTTCGCCGGCACGCTCCGCCCCTATCAACTCCGTGGCCTGTCCTGGCTGCGCTTCCTGTCCCGGCTCGGCCTCGGCGCGTGCCTCGCCGACGATATGGGACTTGGTAAGACGCCCACCACCCTGGCGCTGCTTGCGAGTGAGACGGGAACGGCAAGAGCCCGGCGGGGCGACACCTCGGAATCGCAGCAAAGCCCGGCGCTCGTCGTGTGCCCGATGTCGGTGGTCGGGAACTGGCAGCGGGAGGCGGCGAGGTTCGCGCCAAAGCTTCGGGTGTACGTCCACCACGGGTCACAGCGGCTATCCGGTGACGAGTTCCGGGTCGCGGTGACGAATGCCGATCTCGTCCTCACGACGTACTCTCTCGCCGCGCGCGATGCCGACCAGCTCGCCAGCGTTGCGTGGCGCCGGGTCGTGCTAGACGAGGCGCAGAACATCAAGAACAGTCAGGCGCGGCAGACTCAAGCGGTACGGACTATGCCCGCGGCGCACCGCGTTGCGCTCACCGGCACGCCGGTGGAGAACCGGCTGGCCGAGCTCTGGTCGATCATGGAGTTCCTCAACCCGGGACTCCTCGGGTCGGCGGCGCGGTTCCGGGAGCGGTTTGCGGTGCCGATCGAGCGCTATCGCGATGCCGACGCCGCGTCCCGGCTGCAACGGGCGACCCGGCCATTCATCCTGCGCCGGCTGAAGACGGACCGGTCGATCATCGACGACCTGCCGGACAAGCTGGAGATGACCGTTCTATGCAACCTGACGCCGGAGCAGGCATCGTTGTACCAGGCGATCGTCGACGACATGCTCGGCAAGATCGAGCACTCCGAGGGCATGGAGCGGCGTGGCCTGGTGCTCGCCACGATGATGAAACTCAAGCAGGTGTGCAACCACCCCGCACACCTCCTGCGGGACGGTTCGCGGCTGCCGGGCCGGTCCGGCAAGCTCGCCCGGCTGGAGGAACTCGCCGAGGAGGTTGTCGCCGACGGTGACAAGGCGCTGGTGTTCACGCAGTTCGCCGAGTTCGGGGCCTTGCTCACGCCGTATTTGACCGGACACCTCGCGGGCGTGCCCATTCTGTATCTCCATGGTGGGACGACGAAGCGAGAGCGGGACGAGATGGTGGCACGGTTCCAGTCCCTGGACGGGCCCGCGGTGTTCGTCCTCTCCCTGAAGGCCGGTGGGACCGGGCTCAACCTCACGGCGGCCAACCACGTCATCCACTACGACCGATGGTGGAACCCGGCGGTGGAAAGCCAGGCGACCGACCGCGCCTTTCGGATCGGGCAGCGCAAGGACGTGCAGATACGCAAGTTCGTCTGCGTGGGCACGCTCGAGGAGCGCATCGACGCGCTAATCGAGGAGAAGAAGGCGCTGGCCGAGCTCGTCGTCGGCGTGGGCGAGTCGTGGTTGACCGAGCTCTCGACCGACGAGCTGCGCGAGCTGGTCATCTTGGATGCCGAGACCGCGGTAGCGGAGTAGGGGTCGCACAGTCATGTCGTGGGATCGCTGGGACGAGTGGCCGCCATCGGGGCCACGACGGGTCGAGGGCGGGCTCAAGGCGCGATCAGCCCGCGGTGAGATCGCGCAGACCTGGTGGTCGCGGCGCTTCGTGGAGGTCCTCGAGTCGCTCAGGATCGGCACCAGGATCACCCGCGGCCGCACCTATGCCCGGGCGGGACAAGTGCTGTCGCTGGAGATCGGGCCCGGTCAGGTAACAGCGGCTGTGCAGGGGTCGCGCAAGGAGCCGTACGACGTCTGGGTCGAGCTCGACACGTTCGGCCCGGACGATTGGGCGGCGATCGAGGCCTCCCTGGCGTCGCAAGCCTTGTTCCGGGCCAAGCTACTGGCAGGCGATATGCCGCCGGAGATCGAGGAGGTGTTCGCCTCCTGTAGCCGGCCGCTCTTCCCAACCCGGCCGGACGAGATGTCGATGGAATGCTCCTGCCCGGACTGGGCGGTCCCGTGCAAGCACCTGGCCGCCGTGTTCTATTTGCTCGCCGAGGCGTTCGACGCCGACCCATTCCTCGTTTTGGCGTGGCGGGGTCGCGGCAAGGAGGAGCTGCTGGCCAATCTGCGCGAGCTGACCGGCTCCGACGAGACCGCCGAGATGTCGGCGGCGGGTGCGCCGCCGCCGGTCGAGCCGCCCATCGAGGACCTGCTCGACAGCTTTTGGACCATGGGCGACCTTGCCGCAGTCGGCGGGGCCCGCTCGATCTCGCCCGACCTGGTGCTGAGGGAGGTCGAGCCACCACCCTTGGTGGTCCGCGGGCAGCCGCTCGCCGATCTATTGCGTCCTGCGTACCAGGAAATGGCTCACGGCGCGGCATGATGGAGGCATGGCCGGCAACGACGATTCGGATTACGACCGCCTACTTGCGGAGGTGGAGGCGGCGACTGGGCGGACACAGCCGACTGGGCGGACACAAACCCCGCGCGCTGGAGCGGGCGGGGAGCCGCAGCCGCAGAAGCGACGGCGGGGCAGGCGCTCCGACGTTGCGCTGGCCGCGGCTGCCGTCGCCGGCGGTGGAGTCTTCGTGCTCTTCGCCCTGTTGCCGTTTCTCGGTGCGATCTCCGGCGCCATCGGGGCTTTCCTCGGCGCGTACGTCGCCGTGTTCCTACTCCGACGCGGGTGAGTCCAAGGCCCCTACCGCAGCTGAGCCTGAATCCGTGCGGCGGCGCTGCGGAGTGCCGCGACGTCGCGACCGTGGCGGAGGAGCTCGCGGGAGACCGTCGGGATTACGGGTGCCGTCGCGCCGGCGAACAGCCGCCGGATGCTGGCCGCCGTACCACCCTGGGCGCCGAGTCCGGGAGCAAGTATCGGCCCGTTCAGCTTGGTGAAGTCGTAGTCGATCGAGTCGATCGTCGCGCCAACCACTGCCCCGATCGACCCGAGCGGCGTTGCCCCCTCGTTCTCCGCTGCGATCGCGTCGAGGATCGAAGTGCCAACCGGCGACCCGTTCAGCCCGATCGCACGCTGCACCGATGCGCCCTCCGGATTCGAGGTGTAGGCCAGAACGAAGACGCCATTCCCCTGGGCTGCCGCCCGATCGTAAAGCGGCCGCAACGAGCCGAAGCCGAGGTATGGCGACGCAGTGATCGCATCCACGGCAAGCGGGCTGGCTGCATCGAGATATGCCTGGGCGTATGCCTCGACCGTCGAGCCGATGTCGCCGCGTTTCGCGTCGAGGAGTACGAGAGCGCCCGCACGGCGGCCCGCCGCAATCGTTCGCTCGAGTACGGCAATCCCGCGGGCGCCGTGTCGCTCGAAGAACGCCGACTGCGGCTTCAGCACGGCCACCCGATCGGCGAACGCCTCGACGACGGTCATGGCGAACCGTTCGAGGCCTTTTGGGTCGTCGGGAAGCTGCCAATCGGCCAGCAGGAACGCGTGCGGGTCGATCCCGACACACAGCGGTCCCCGCTCGTCGATGGCAACTCGCAGCCGCGCACCGAAGGACATCTGCTCAGTCATCGGCAATCGTCTTTGGCATGAATGTGCCGTTCGATCGAACCCCGGGTGTATCAACGGCACGTTCGCTCGAACCTATCGAGCCAATGTGCCATTCATTCTGCATGGGGGCGATGTGCATAGCCGACGGCGTCGGTGAAGCGGGTGAAATCGCGGGCGGCCAGGGCGTCGGCGAGCTCGCCGAGCACCCGCACCGGAGCGCTCGGGTCATGGAAGGTGGCCGTACCGACCTGCACGGCGGACGCGCCGGCGAGCACCAGCTCCAGCGCGTCCAGGCCGGTCTTTACACCACCGATTCCGATGATCGGAACGTCCGGGAGTGCCGTGTGCAGCTGCCAGATGCACCGCACCGCGACCGGGCGGATCGCCGGGCCCGACAGCCCGCCCGTCACGCCGGCCAGGGCCGGGCGCATGGTGCCAGTATCGATCACCATGCCAAGCAGCGTGTTAATGGCCGACAGGCCGTCCGCGCCGGCCTCGACGCATGCCAGGCCCACCGACACGATGTCGGTCACGTCGGGCGACAGCTTCGCGAAGACCGGCGTCTGCGCTGGGAGTTCCCTCCGTACGACATCGAGAACGGAACCGGCCGCGACCGGGTCGCAGGCGAAGACCTGGCCGCGGTCCTCCACATTCGGGCAGGAGATGTTGACCTCGACGAGGGCGATGCCGTCCTCTTCGGCGATGCGCGCCGCGAGCTTGCCGTACTCCTCGATGCTCACACCCGCGATCGACACAACGGTTCGGGCGCCGCGTTCCCGCAGCCACGGCAGGTCGGACGTGCAGAAGGCGTCGATCCCCTGGCCCTGGAGGCCGATCGAGTTGAGCATGCCAGACGGTGACTCGGCCATGCGTGGCGGCGGCCGCCCGGCCCGTGGGCCAAGCATGATCGACTTGGTCACGACGGCACCGAGCCGGTCTACCGGGAAGAACTGGTCGAGCTCGCGGCCGGCGGCCGCACATCCCGACGCGGTCATCACTGGGTTGGGCAGATCCACCTCGCCAAGTGAGGTGGTCATGTCGAGGCCGGGGTAGACACGACGAGTGGTCGGCGGGAAGTTGACCTCCGGGTGAGTTCGAGGCGGCTCAGCCATCAAAGCCTCCCGGTGCCGGTGTGGCGCCAACGCAGTCCGCGGGGACCGTCCCGACGGCGTCCCACCGGACCCTCGTCCCGTCGAAGACCGGGCCTTCGGTGCAGGAGCGGGTCATCCGGGTCCGGCCGTCGTCGCCGACCACCGGGAGGACGCAGGTCATGCA
>JBKOZJ010000113.1:0-5480 GCA_046725875.1 Actinomycetota bacterium | reverse complement strand
CGTTGGCCTTGGCGGAGGAAGGCCCGCGACACCGCTTGCGTCCGACGCGATCGGCCAGGCGCGGGCTAGGTGATATCGGTGGAGTCCTGGCCGGACGGACCGCTGGTTCGGGGTCCTCCGCGGGTGTCTACCGGGGCGGGGCCGTCCACGGGTCCCGAGGTTTCGTCGATCCGACTCGCCGTGGTGTCCAGCGGCGATGCCTCATCGTCCGACCAGTTGCCGGGGACGCGCGTTCGAGCCCGGCGACGGTCGACGAGCATGGCAAATCCGACCGACCCGAAGTAGAGCAGGATCATCGGAGCGGCCAGGGTTGTCATGGTCAGCGGATCTCCGGTCGGTGTTGCGATCGCCGCGAAAATGAAGATCACGAAAATGGCGATACGCCACCACGACAGCAGCTTCGGCGCATCGACGATTCCAGCCAGGCTGAGGATGGCGAGGATCAGCGGCAGCTCGAAGGCAAGCCCGAAGACCAAGATCATCCGCAGCACGAAGTCGAGATACTCGGTCAGGAAGACGTTGTTAGCCACGTCCGCCGGGGTGAACGACAGCAGGATGCCGACCGCTTTCGGCATGATCCAATAGACGGCAAGCGCGCCTGCCAGGAAGAGCGGAACCCCGACGCCGACGAACGCGATGCTCCAGCGCTTCTCCCGCTTGTGCAGGCCGGGCGCGACGAACGCCCAGAGCTGGTAGAGCCACACGGGGCTCGCAATGAGCAGACCGGCGATCAGCGAGACTTTGAGCTGCAGGGAGAAGGGATTGAGCAGCCCACTCACGGTGAGCACGCCGCACTTGCCTTCGTGAATCGGGGTGATGTTGGCCTTGATGTCGCAGGCAGGGGCCTTGAGGAAGTCGAAGATGCGGTCATAGAGCGCGAACCCGACGACCGAGCCGGCGGCAATAGCGAGGACCGATTTGACCAGCCGGCTGCGCAGCTCGCGCAGATGCTCAACCAGGGGCATCCGCCCCTCAGGATCCATCGCCGGGCCGGGCGCGCCACGTCGCGCCCGGATGATTCCGCTCACCGCCGCAGGTTCTGCTGTGTCAGGCGGCGATCACCGCTCGGTACGTTCGGTCTCGGGCGCCGTCGGGCGAACCTGGCTCGCGTCCGGGCTGGTGGCGTCGATCTGCCGTGGCTCCTGCACGATCGTGCCCGTCCGCGGCGTTTGGTCATCGTCACGCAGGGCCTTGGTTTCGGACTTGAAGATGCGCAGCGACCGGCCGAGCGAGCGGGCGGCGTCCGGCATCCGCTTGGCCCCGAACAGGAGCATGACGACGACGAGGATGAGAATGATCTCGCCGGTGCCGAAGTTACGAAACATCACGAACCTCTTGAAGAGCGGCTGCGTTGGTGCCGGAATGGTCCGGAACCTCCTGGATGGTACGTGCCTGCCGTCCCATCCTCCACTACGTCGGTCTCGTTGACGAGACTGCGCTCCCGATGATCGCGGTGGCTAGCGGGTCCGGAGACGCGCTCGAGATCGGCGAGCGCACCGCCGATCAGGCTGCTGGAGTCAGCCACGGTTTTGCTCAGCGCCCTGACCTGCTTCATGATCTGGACACCGGGCAGGACGAGCACGGCCAGCGTGCCGACCGCCAGCGTGCCATACACGATCCCCCAGATCACGCTCTGAGCGTAGCCGGATCCCACCCGGTAGAGGTGCCACTGGCTCCAACCTGATCGGCACGAACGGCCCGTCAACCCGGCCCGTGACAGTCAGGCCGCTGTGGTGTAGGCGGCGAGGGCGGCGGTGGCCTTCTCGCGTACCCGCTCGGCCAGGCCTGCCGGATCCACCACAGTGCCGGCGCCGCCGAGCCGCAGCATCAGTCGCTCCACCCACCTGGTATCCGGCGTACGCAGGCCGATCCTGAGGACGTCGCCCGCGAGGAACTCCGTCCGCTCGCACGGGTAGTACTCGGCCACCCAGTGACCGCTGGGAGCCAAGTCGATGGTGACCAACAGGTCGTCCGGCGATGGCTGGAAGACTCCCTCGTCGAAGTCGCGGCGGGGTGCGTCCGGTGGCACCTCGGCCGGAACGTCGAGCAGCTTGGCGTCAACCACGCGGTCCAGCCGGAAGAGGCGGACGTCGTCGGCCCGCCGGCACCACGCCTCGAGGTACGGCCGCCCGTCGACGACCACGACCCGCATCGGATCGACGTCGCGCTCGGTCGTCTCGTCCCGGGCGGGAACGTGGTAGCTGAGGTGGAGGCGGCGGCCGCGGGCCAGCGCCTCGTGCCAGAGCGCAAGGATCGCACCGCCGCCGTGCCCGTCCACCTCGACCGCGACCCGGCCGCCTGGCGCGGCTGCGTCGCCGGCGGCCTGTTCGAGCTTGGCGATCGCCCGGTCGATCGCATCCCGGTCGTGCAGTCCGGGTACCTCGGCGAGTGTGCGCAGGCCGACGAGCAGGGCGACCGCCTCGTCCACGCCGAGCCGCAGCGGCCGGGCAATGGTGTCCGCATTGGAGACATACACCTCCCCGCTCTCCCAGTCCGCCTCGATGAGATCGTCGGGAAGGTGGCCGGGCAGGCCGCAGACGAAGAGCAGCTCGAGGTCCTTGACCAACTGCCGCTCGCTGATGCCGAACTCGCGGGCCGCGTCGCCGATCGGAACGCCCTGCCGGGCGAGGAGATACGGCACCAGCGCGAGCAGGCGAGACAGCCGCGAGGTCGCGCCGGTCATGGTGCGGACACCCCCGTCGGCGACTCGACGGACCCGCCCGCCTGGTCCTCTTGGCCGATTGCGCCGCTGCTGAGATGCGACCGTTGGGGCTGGATGGCCGGCGGGTTGCCGCCGTTGTGGATTGTGGGCGGACGGCCCGCGTGGGCGACTGCCACGTCACGCAAGCGGCGGACAACTGCGTCGCGAACGGCGAGCGGTTCGACCACGACGACCCGGTCGCCGTATTGGGTGATCTCCTCGGCGAAGGACTCCTCGTCCCAAAACCGCACGTGCAGCACGTCCCAACCCTCGCCCGCGATGTCATCGCCGGCGGCACTGTCGAGGCCGGCGGGAGCGGCCTCGTCCGCAGTCAGGGCTCGGCGGCGCAGGCCCAGACCGGAGCCCGGCCGCACCCGGACGGTCGCTGTGGCCTGCGGCACCTCCGGCTCGAAGGTCATCACCTGCTTGCGAATGTCGGTGCCGTCGGGGACCTCGACTGTGCCCGGCGAGCCGTCCGGACGGACCGCCCCGGCGATCCGGCTGAGCCGGAACACCCGGGTGGCCGCGCGGTCCCGATCGTGGCCGACGAGGTACCAGCGGCCGTGCCGGGACACGATCCCCCACGGCTCGACGTGCCGCTCCGTGGCCTGGTCGGCGCCGCTGCGGCGATAGGGGAAGGTGACTGGCTGGCGAACGCACAGCGCCTGCCACAGCGGCTGGAAGGCCGGCTCGCTCGCACGCACCTGCGGCTCGATGCCCACCAGGGACGACTCGTCCGGCTCCACTCCGCTCGCCTTGAGCTTGAGGAGCGCGTAGGAAGCGGCCTGGGCGACGCTCGCCTGCTGCCATACCCTGGCGGCCAGACCGAGCACCGCCATCTCGTCTGGGGCAAAGCTCACCTCCGGCAGCGCATAGCGGTTGCGGTCGATCCGGTAGCCGATGTCGTCATCCGGCCACGGCTGCAAGCTGCCGGTCTCCAGCGGTACGCCCATCTCGCGCAGCTCGTCCTTGTCGCGCTCGAACATGCGCTCGAAGGCGTCGTTGGTCTCGCAATCCGCGTACTGCGGCACGGACCGCCTAATCTGCGCCTTTGTCAGGTAGCGGCTGGTGGCGAGCAGACAGATAACGAGGTTGAGCAGGCGTTCGGTCTTGCGTGCCGACATGCCGGCGTCACCTCTTCCCCGCGTCGCCAGAGCCTTCCGGGCGGGAGCCCTGAAGCCCTTCGGTTCGAGGCCAATGGCACAGCCCGGAACCCCGCGACGGTACACCCAATTCGCATCTGCATTACTGACACCAACGGTAGCCTCCTCAGGTGATCCGTTGGCGGCGCGGCAAGGTGCTCGAGATCGGGCGGGAATGGCCCGGGGCGGTCGAGCTTCGGGTCGCCCTGGCCGAGCCCGGGAGTACCGATCGGGTTGAGCTTCCGGCACTGGCGTACCCCGCTCTGGTGGGCCGGCCGGAGCTTGGCGATGCCGTTCTGCTCAATACCACGGCTGCGGCCCTGGGACTCGGGACGGGCGGCTACGCCCTGGTCGTCGCGGTGCCCGATCGGCTGCCGCCGGACCCGACGGGCCGCGGCCACTTGGTCAAGGACCGCTATGGCCCACTGCAGGTCACCGTCGCCGGCGCGGACGAGCAGGGCTCCCCCCACCACGAGCTGCTAAGAGAGGCCGACTCACTCGACCGCATGCCCGTCGTGATCGCGGACCTGCACTCTGCTCTTCCCGCGATCAGCGCCGCCGTGCTGGCGTCGCGTCCGACGACGAAGATCGTGTACGTCATGACCGACGGCGGCGCTCTGCCCCTGTGGTTCTCCCGCACCGTCGCGGGGCTGCGGGCCTGCGGTCACATTGCCGGAACGGTGACGGTCGGTCAGGCGTACGGCGGCGACCTCGAGGCGGTGACTCTGCATACCGGGCTCCTCGCGGCGAGGCATGCGCTCCAGGCCGACCTCGCGGTCGTAACTCAGGGACCCGGCAACCTCGGCACCGGAACGCGCTGGGGCTTCTCGGGCGTGCAGTCCGGCGAGGCGGTGAACGCAACCGCGGTGCTCCAGGGGCGGCCCGTCGTCTCCCTGCGGATCTCAGAGGCCGACCCGCGGGACCGACACCGTGGCGTGTCCCATCACAGCCTCACCGCCTACGGCCGGGTCGCGCTTGCGCCGGCGGAGATCGTCGTGCCCGACCTGCCTGGCGCCGTCGGCGCATCCGTACGGGCCGCGGTGCAGCAGCTGGCCCACCGACACCGAATCGTGATGGAGCCGATCGACGGACTGTTGGACGTACTCAAGAACTCGCCTGTGCGTCTCTCGACAATGGGGCGCGGGCTAGACGAGGACGCCGCGTACTTCCTAGCCGCCGCCGTGTCCGGCCGCTACGCCGCCCGCCTCCTCCGCTAAGCGCATCAACTCGCTTTGGGATGAACGGCACCTTCACTCGAACCTATCGAGCCAACGGCACATTCATATGCCCGCGATTGGAGCCGACGGCACATTCATCCGAAAGCGATCAGGAGAACGTGCCGAGGACGTCGACCGCGAAGACGAGAGTCTCGTTCTGCTTGATCCCGGCGTCCGGCTGGCCGGCTTTGCCGTAACCGGACGCGGGCGGGATCACCAGCAGGACGCGACTTCCGGCCTTAGCGCCGGCCAGGCCCTCCGCCCAGCCCCTGATTACCTGCGCTTCGTCGAGGTTGAACGAAACGGCCTCGCCGCGGTCCCAGGACGAGTCGAACTGCTTGCCAGTGCTCCAGCTCAGGCCGACGTACTTGACGACCACCAGGTCGCCCTTGGCGACTTTTGCACCCGAGCCCTCGATGA
>JBKOZJ010000112.1:0-14964 GCA_046725875.1 Actinomycetota bacterium | reverse complement strand
CCGCGTTCCCGCAGCGCATCGACGACCCGCCGCGCCTTGTTCTCGTCCATCGCCTCAAAGATAACCGCAGCTCGCACCCGAACTTCCCCGCTCGCGGTCGGGCGGACCCTACTCTTAGCAACCTTTCAGGACGCACGCCCTTCTGCGGCGCTGGCCGCGGAGGCGTCCGCCACATCGCGGCGCCAGCCGGGAGCGGCAGGTCTTGTTCATCCAGGCCGTAGCGTGGCGGGTGTGAGCAACCTCGAGCCGCGACCGGAGGAAACCCAGAGTGGCGGGTTGGCTGCCGTGGCCGCCGAGCCGGTACGCGAACTCCAGGCCAGCGCCCAGGTCCCCCTGGGCGGTCCACGCGGAATGACGGTGAGCCGCACCCTGCCCAACCGCCAGCGGCGGATGGTCGGAGCATGGGGCTTTCTCGATCACTATGGTCCCGAGGACCTGACCAACGGGGCAGGCATGCGCGTGCCGCCCCATCCACACACCGGGCTGCAGACGGTCAGCTGGCTGGTCGCAGGTGAGGTGTTGCACCGCGACAGCCTCGGCAGCCTCCAGCTAATCGAGCCCGGTCAGCTCAACCTGATGACGGCGGGCCGGGCCATCTCGCACTCCGAGGAGACGCCACCCGAGCACTCCCCGATGCTGCACGGGGTGCAGTTGTGGGTGGCCCTCCCTGATCGCGATCGTCATGTTGACCCCCACTTCGAGCACCACCCCGACCTGCCGGTCCTCGCCGACACGGGTGTCGAGGCAACCGTGATCATGGGCGAGCTGGGCGGTGTCGAGTCTCCGGCTGTGGTCCACAGCGCACTCGTCGGCGCGGAGGTCGACCTTCGGGCCGACGCCGACAGCCGCCTGCCGCTGGAGCCGGACTGGGAGTATGCGGCGCTGGCGCTGTCCGGCGTGGTCTCCGTGGATGGTCTCGCGCTGTCGCCAGGACCGCTGCTCTACCTCGGCTCCGGGCGCTCGGACCTGTCGCTCGCCGCTGACCAGCCGGGCCGCGTCCTGCTCATCGGTGGCGAGCCGTTCGACGAGCAGATCGTCATGTGGTGGAACTTCGTCGCGCGGGATCACGACGAGATCGTCGAGGCCCGGGACGAATGGATGAACGGCCGCCGGTTCGGAACGGTTCGCGGATATCGAGGCGATCCGTTGCCGGCACCGCCCATGCCCACGACCCGGCTCAAGCCCCGCGGCCGGCAACGCTAGACCGGCGACCCCAACCGGCGTTATTAACGCTCGCGGAAGAGGAGGCGGGCGAGCGGGTCGTTGAGGTACATCACGAATCGGACTCCCGGTGGTATGGAATCGAGCACCGGCGCCCGCCGGATGAAGTGGTAGCCCAGGCGCCTTGCCAGGACCCCTTCTCCGGCAACCTGATCGCCGACGACGACGCCGGGTCGCGGAAGCGTCCTGTACGGCGCCACGCGCAACGGTTTACGAGCCCGGCCGACATATTCGACCGAGGGCCCGACCTTCTCCGGCAACGGAGGCAATCGCCGCCACGAGTTCGTCGCGAAGACGACGGTTTCGACACCGGCCGACTCCAGATGCTCGTCGAGGACGGCGCCGACACCGCGCTGGATGGCGATCTCGTCGGTCTTCCAATGGGCGATCAGCGGCTAAACATCGAATATGACGCTCCGCGGCCGGAGCTCGCGGATCCGGTCGAACAGGTGCCGCCACTCCCCTAACCGGTCGTAGTCCTCCCTCGCCACGCCGCAACTGTGGCACGGTCGGCGCGGTCCGGAGGCTGTCGATATCGGACATGCGCGGTAGATTCCGGCGATGACCTATTTGCGGGAAACGGGAGAGATAAGCGCCGCGTTCCATGGCCGGGACGCCGTCGACAGCCTCACCTTCGGCACCAGCGGCACCCATGTCCGGTTCGTGGCTCCGGGTCCGGCGACCAACGGTCAGTATGGGCTGTTCGAGTGGAATATGCGGCCGCACACCCCAGGCGCGGACGCCCATTTCCACCGGACGTTCTCCGAGGCGTTCTTCGTCGTATCCGGGCTCGTCGAGCTCTACGACGGGCAGCAGTGGATCTCGGCACGGTCCGGCGACTTCCTCTACGTCCCGATGGGTGGTATTCACGGCTTCCGCGCACCCAGCGACGAGCCTTCGTCCATGCTGATCCTGTTCGCACCCGGCGCGCCGCGCGAGAACTACTTCCGCGAGCTGGCCGAGATCCGCGACACCGGCCGGACGATGACCGGCGACGAGTGGACGGAGTTCCTAGCCAAGCACGACCAGTACGCCGCCGAGTAGCGGCAGCGCCTGGCGGCGGCGGGCAGGGCGGCGCCAGATGTCACCCGTTGGCGAGGCCGTGCCGGACCGCATAGAGGGCGGCCTGGGTGCGGTCCTGCAGGTCCAGCTTGAGCAAAATCGAGCTGACATGCGTCTTGACGGTCTTCTCTGAGAGAACCAGAGCGCGTGCGATCTCTCGATTCGACCTGCCGCGGGCGATCTCGGCGAGCACCTCACGCTCTCGGTCGGTCAGCCGTTCCAGCCCCGCATCCCGGTCGGACACGCTGCCGGCGACCAACGCGGCCGCGATGTCCGGAGTGAGCAGCACATGTCCGGAATGCACCGATCGGATTGCAGAGGCGAGCGCAGCCGGATCGATGTCCTTGTAAACATAGCCGGCCGCGCCGGCCCGGACCGCCGGAACTACGGCGTCGAGCTCGGTGAACGATGTCACGACAAGTACCCGGGCCGCCAGCTTTCGTTCCCGCAGCATGCGTAGCGCCTCGACGCCGTCTGTGCCTGGCATCTTCAGATCGAGCAGTATCAGGTCCGGCGCCAGCGACTCGGCCAGAGCGACGCACTCGGCGCCGTCGCTGGCTTCGCCGACGACCTCGATGTCGTCCTGTACATCAAGGAAGGTGCGCAACCCTTGCCGCACGATCTGATGGTCGTCGGCAATCAACACCCTGATCCGCTCGCCCATCAGACCGGCACCTCGAGCCTCACGGTGGTGCCGCGGCCGGCGTCCGACTGTACGGACAACCGGCCACCGGCCGCCCTCGCCCGCTCCCGCATCGACGCAAGCCCGAGCCGGTGCGCGCCGCGTGTGGCGTCCGAAACGTCGAAACCGACCCCGTCGTCCTCAACGGTGAGAGTCGCCCGCGAGCGCGACCGTTCCAGCCGCACCGTGATGGCGGATGCCTCGGCGTGCCGCAGCGCGTTGTGCAGCGCCTCCTGTGCCACCCGCAACACGGCCTCTTCACGGTCCAGCGGCAGCCGCCGCCACCCATCGACGACCAGCCTTACCGACGCTCCGCCTGCTCGGTCGAGCACATCGATTTGCCTTCGCAACACCGTCGGAAGCCCGTCGCCGGCCAAGTCGGCCGGGCGCAGCTCGACCACGACCTGCCGGAGCTCGTCCAGCGCCTCGGCCGCGAGTCGTCTCACCGTCGCGAGCTCGGCCGCCGCCCGCCAGGGATCGCGGTCGGCAACCGAAGCCGCGGCCTCGGCAGTCAGCCGCAGGCTGAACAGCTTTTGCGCGACGGCATCGTGTAGCTCGCGGGCGATACGTTGGCGCTCCCGGACGATCGTCAGCTCCCGGCTTCGCTCGTACAAACGCGCGTTCGCTAGCGCGATCGCGGCGTGCGCGGCAAGCACCGAAAGCATCCGCTCGTCGGCCTCGGTGAAGCCGGCCGTGTCACGCTTGTTCGCCAAGTAGATCGCGCCGAGAATCTCGTCGCCGTCCACGATCGGCATGCCGAGGAAGTCCTTGATCTTCGGGTGGGCGGCCGGCCAGTCTCCGACGAACCGTGGATCCTTCGTGATGTCCGGCAGCCGCTGCGGCCGCGCCTCGCGCAGCATCACGCCCAGCATCCCGTGCTGGCGCGGCACCGGACCGATTGCGGCCCACTGCTCCTCGCTCACCCCGTCGACGACGAACTCGCGGAACCGGCCGTTGTCGTCCGGCACGCCGAGGGCCGCATACTGCGCCTGGAGCAGCGACCGTGCTGCGGTCACGATCGTCTGCAGCACTTCCCGGACGTCGAGGTGCTTGGTTACGGCGAGGACCGCCGCGGAGACCGCTTCAAGCTCCGCCCGGGTCTGTCCGCCGCATAGCGCATCGAGATCGGCACCGGCGCTTGCCGCGGCGCTCGGCGCGCGTTCTTCCGTCGCCGGCTTGGGCGTACAGCGCGAAGCAGGGGTGCGGTTGCCCACGAGATCGACGGTACCCACGGTACGAGTCCGCCGCGTCCGGCCGCGGTCCTAGGACCGGTGACGGAGAACGCGGCCGTCAGCGTCTGGACCGGCCTTAGCAGCGTGGGTTGTCGAACCGAGGTCGTAGGTCGTTCGGTGTGGTGAAGTCGCGACCGGCGGCCGAGGTCATCCGAGATCGGCCGTTTCTAGCGTCGGCAGGGTGCTTTCGCCGCCGCGCCATGACCGGCATCCGCCGAGCCCGTCACCGTCCAGTTCACCGGGACCCGGCGGCGCGGCGGCGCGAGCAAGGACGTCGCGGACCGTCGGTTCCGGGCGGCCTGATCTGGTTCGAGAATGATGGAGGCGTTCCTAATGTCCGTTGCGATAGTCACCGGGGCATCTCGAGGGCTCGGCGCGGCGCTGGCGCGGGGTTTGGCCGAGGCCGGATGGCGGCTGGTGATCGACGCCCGCGGTGCGGGCGACCTCGAGCGGTCCGCTGTATCGCTCGCCAGGCTTACTGATGTGGTCGCGATCCCGGGGGACATCACCGACCAAGCGCATCGCAGGGACCTTGTGGATGCTGCCCGCCAGGTCGCCGCGCGTGAGCTGTCACGGTTCGCCCCCCATCCTGGTCCCGGACTTGGCCTGCTCGTCAACAACGCTGGAACGCTCGGGCCCAGCCCGCTCCCGCGGCTGACGGACGTCCCACTCGATGCGCTGCGCGACATTTTCGAGGTGAACGTGATCGCGCAGCTCGGGCTCGTACAAGAGGCGCTGCCGCTGCTGCGGGCCGGTCGGGGGTCCGTGCTCAACATGACATCGGACGCCGCCGTCGAGGCGTATGAAGGGTGGGGCGGCTATGGCGCGGCGAAAGCCGCGTTCGAGCAGCTCAGCCGGGTTCTCGCGGCCGAGGAGCCGGACCTACGCGTGTGGTGGGTTGACCCGGGCGACATGCGTACACAGATGCACCAGGACGCCTTTCCCGGCGAGGACATCTCCGACCGGCCCGAGCCAACCACAGTGGTCCCTTCGCTGCTGCGGCTGATCTGGAAGCAACCGCCGAGTGGGCGCTACCGGGCAGCCGACTTCCCGGTCGGCGCGACGCCCGGGGCGGCCGGGAACGGCGCACAAGCCGATGCCGCCCGGGTGGAGGCGGCCCAATGACACCCCTCTCCATATGGCTGCCCTTCGAGGTGCCTGATCTGGAGGCCGCCGTCGACTTCTGGGAGCGCGGGCTCGGGCTGCGCCGCGTCGACGAGTGGAGTAATGACAACGAACACGCGGTCGTCCTCGAGGCGGCGCCTGATGGGCATCTCGAATTTGTCTCATATGCGGATAGGCGGACGGGCGTTCCGTCGGTCCTGACCGTCGCCCTCGAGCTGCCGTCCTGGTCGGCAGTCGACGCCGAGTATCAGCGACTTCTCGCTGCCGCCCGGGCGGGTCCCCCGGCCCTCGCCGGACCGCCTACCATTTACGATCGCGGTTATTACGCCTTCAGATTGCGTGATCCGAACGATGTCGAGGTGTTGATTTGGAGTGAGGCGCCGCCAGCGCGCGAGCCGAACAGTGCCACTGCGACGTCGGCGGACGGGAGCGTCCGGTGAGCGCCGACACGGCGGTTCTCGACTTCACCCTTCCGCGGTCCCTGGAGGCCCACGAACCGCCCGAGGCGCGGGGGCTCGCTCGTGACGGCGTCCGGATGCTCGTCGCGCACCGATCACCCGGCGAGCTCAGCCACCGCCGGTTCCGCGACCTGCCGTCGTTGCTCGCGCCGGGCGATGTCCTCGTCGTCAATACGTCGGCGACGCTGCCGGCGGCGATCGACACAACCTCTGGACCGCCGGCCATGCTCCATGATCGGCATACCGAGGCCGACACCAAACGGGCGCCGGCGGCCGTCGTGGACCGCCGGGTTGCGGAGGCCGAACAGCCGGCTCTTGGCGGGATCGTCGTGCACGTGTCGACCGAACTGCCCGATGGGACCTGGGTGGTGGAGCTGCGGCGGCGGGTGGTGGATCGGGGGAACGAGCCGTACCGTTCGGGGTTCGCTCGGCAGGTCTACGGACTGCCCGGTGGCGGCCGGATGCGCCTTGTGGCTCCGTACACAAAGGGCCGCCTCTGGACGGCTCGCTTCGATCTCAGCGGCGCAGGCGCACCGGCCTCCGAAGCCTCCAACCGTGCGGACGCGGCCAGCGGAGCATTTGGACCGCGCGATCTATCAAGGTTGACCGCACGACGTCGCGGAGCGCATGCAGAGCCGTCGGGCTTGGTGCGGTACCTGCTGCACTTCGGGCGTCCGATCCGCTACGGCTATGTAGAACGGGACTGGCCGCTCTCTGCGTACCAGACCGTCTTCGCCCCGCCAGTGGAGCGAGCGCGAGCGGGCAGTGCGGAGATGCCAAGCGCAGCCCGTCCCTTCACCGAGGCGTTGGCGACGCGGCTCGTCGCGGCCGGGGTCGTGTTCGCTCCGTTGACCCTCCACACCGGGGTGGCGTCACCGGAGGCGCACGAGAAGCCCTACCCGGAGCGCTTTGAGGTGCCCGCCGCGACCGCCCGCCTGGTCAATGCTGCGCGCCGCGCCGGCGCCCGGGTGGTCGCGGTTGGGACGACCGCGGTACGAGCGCTAGAAAGCGCGGCCGACCCCTCCGGTGTCGTACACCCCGCAACCGGTTGGACCGATCTCGTCGTCACGCCCGAGCGCGGGTTGCGGGCGGTCGACGGTCTGCTGACTGGATTCCACGAACCGCACGCGTCGCATCTCGCTATGCTCGAGGCGGTCGCCGGCCGGATGCTGCTGGAGCGCTGCTACCGCGAGGCGGTGGACCGCCGGTACCTCTGGCACGAGTTCGGCGACTCCAACCTCCTCCTCCCCTAGCCCGCCATCCAATGCTCGCACCTCTTCACATCCCGATACGGCCACTGACGCCGTCGAATGCCTGCCGAGCGTGATCGCCCGCCGACATTTTCGGCCACGGACCGTGCGAACAGGTGAAGCGCGGGCGTACGGCGAGTCGGACCGCTCGGTTATGGTGCGGGCGCGGGGATGACGGTGGCAGGAGGTTGGCATCGCAGGGTCCGGGCTGGGTGCGGCGGTCACCGTGGCGGTGCTCGGCGCGGCCGTCGCCCACGCCACCTGGAACGCGATCGCCCACTCCGTCAAGGACAAGATCCTCGCGGTGGGCCTGATCAGCGTCGGCGGCGCCATCTGTGCGACGCCGCTGGCCGCCCTCACGCCGATGCCGACCGCTGCCGCTTGGCCCTTTCTCGCGGCGTCTGTCGCCGTCCACATGGCGTACAACATCGGCCTCATGTTGTCGTACGCGCTCGGCGACTTTAGCCAGACCTATCCGCTCGCCAGAGGCACGGCACCGCTGGTGGTGACGATCCTCGCCGCGGCGTTCGTCGGTGAGATCCCTACCGTGACGCAGGCACTCGGCGTCGCCACGGTGTTCTGTGCGCTGTCGAGCCTGGCCCTGACCGGCCGCGCGACCGCTGCCCTCGCCGATCGGCGGGCCGTGCTGGCCGCGATCGCCACCGGGCTGACGATTGCCACGTACACCGTGATCGACGGAGTCGGCGTACGGCGCTCGGGGAGCGCGGTTGGCTATGCGGGCTGGCTGATCCTGCTGGAGGGCGGGCTGGTAGGGGTCGCGGCGATGCTTGTACGGCGAGAGGGGCTGCTTCGGTCGATCCGCTCGATCTGGCTGCCGTGTCTGGGCGGCGGAGCGATCAGCCTGCTCGCCTACGGGCTTGTGTTGTGGGCGCAAACCCGCGGCGCGCTGGCTCCGATCTCCGCGCTGCGGGAGACCAGCATTATTCTCGGTGCCCTAATCGGCACGCTCGTCTTCCACGAGCGGTTCGGACGCCAGCGCGTGATCGCGTCGATCTTTGTCGCGGCCGGGATCGTCCTGCTCACCCTCTGATCGCACCGATCCGCATGAACGGCACTTGCATCGGACCCAACGGGCGAGAGCACCGCCCGTGCCGGGCGATTTACGCGTGTGTGTCGCTCGACCAACCATGGCGGATCAGGGAGATCTTTCACCGGGAGCTGCAGGGCCCCGAAGATCGGATCATCGATGGACCGATGAGTCTTCTCACCGGCCGGCGTTTCATGTCCGGAACTCGCGGAACGGGCGAGAATCGATCAGAAACAGAGGAGAGATCATGGACATGAAGCTGGAAGTCGTCATGTTGCCTGTGAGGGATGTCGACCGGGCCAAGAGCTTCTACATCGACCAGGTGGCCTTCAACCTGGACGTTGATCACAAGGCCGGAGACAGCTTCCGCGTCGTGCAGCTGACCCCGCCCGGATCGGCCTGCTCGGCCACACTCGGCGTCGGGATCACCGATGCCGAGCCTGGCTCGGTCCGCGGCACCCACCTTGTCGTGACCGACATCGATACCGCACGGGCGGAGCTCGTCGGTCGTGGCGTGGAGGTAAGCGATATCCGTCATATGGACGCCGGCGAGTGGAAGCCGGGCGTGGACCCGACGCACACCGACTACAACTCGTTCGCCGACTTCGCCGACCCGGACGGCAATACCTGGATCTTGCAGGAGCGGGGCTATCACAGTGCCGGCACAGGGGCTGGCAGTCGGAGTGAGGCTGAGCATTCCCCCGACATCCCGAGCCAGGCATGACCGAGAACGACTTCGCCACTCGTGCTGAGCACCACCGTCGGGAGCTGCACGTCCACTGTTACCGGATGCTCGCTTCGTACGACGAGGCCGAGGATGCGGTTCAGGAGACGCTCCTGCGCGCATGGCGGAGCCGGGAGAACTTCGAGGGCACGCTCTTCCGGGCATGGCTCTACCGCATTGCAACTAACGTGTGCCTCGACATGCTGCGCAGCAAATCCAGGCGGGTGACGGAGCTTAAGTCGTTCGCCGAGGTGTCTTGGTTGCAACCCTATCCGGACCGGCTGCTCGACGAGGTTGCGGCCGCGGACGAGCAGCCGGATGCGGTCGTGGTATCCCGCGAGACGATCGAGCTCGCTTTCCTCGCGGCGCTGCAGGTGCTGCCGCCGCGGCAGCGTGCTGCCCTGGTCCTGCGGGACGTCATGGGATGGACGGCCAGCGAGACCGCGGCGCTGCTCGAGACCAGCGTCGCCGCCGCGAACAGCGCGCTGCAGCGTGCGCGTGGCACCATGCAGCGGCATTTGCCCGCGCAGCGGCACGAGTGGTCGACGACCGAACCGAGTCCCGAGGAACGCGAGCTGCTCGAGCGTTTCATCGACGCGCACGAGCGGTGCGACGCCGAGGCCGCCGTCGCGGCCGCGGCGAAGGACATCCGGGTCACCATGCCGCCGTACCCCTATGTCTACGAGGGTGTCGACGCGGTAGCGCCCATGGTGGCCGAGGCCGCGAGTCTGGGCGACTGGCGGCTGCTCCCAACCGTCGCCAACCGCATGCCAACGGCGGCGAGTTATCTGCGGCGGCCGGGCGACTCGGAGTTCCGCGCGTTCAAGTTCGACGTGCTGCGGGTCGAAGACGGAGCTATCGCCGAGATCACGACCTTCGGCCCGGCACTCTTCCCCGCGTTCGGCCTGCTGCTAACCCTGGCGGACTGACCGAGCGTTCCGAATCAACGGCACTTTCATGCCAATGGCCGCAGGATGAACGGCACTGTCAGTCGAACCTATCGAGCCAACGTGCCGTTCATCCCCGCGGGCAATGAGAGCGGAGTTCGCGCTTACCGGGTCAGCCGGCGACTAGTTGCGAGCGGGCCTCGACGACGGTTAACGGGACCGTCGGGCCGGTCACCGTCGCCTCGCCCGGTATGTCAAGCCAACCGCCGCCGTCGATCCGATACTCGCCGACATACGTCACGTCCACCCTGGGCGCCACGGCGCCGGTGCTCGCGTATTGGTGCGTTATGTCCTTACTTGGGTACGGACGACCGCCAGTAGCGGTAGTCGCCGATGAGCCGTCCCCGAAGTACCAGTGGAAGACAGTTGCGGTGATTCGCAGATCAACGCTGCGGCCGAGAATGTCTATGCCTGTGACCGTCGTGCTCGGATCGTCTGTGTAGAAGATGGTGTCGAGATTGACCAGTGTCCGCCCGCTCGACGGCTGTATCTGAACTGCGGCCTCAAGCAGCTTCACCCGCTCCTGAAACGCCTGCAGAATGAGCAGACTGATGTTCGGCACAGCCGCGGTATCTGGATCTAGGCAGACCGTCTCTGCTATTTGCCAATCTGTAATAGCGGTTGCAGCAACACGATCCCATTGTCGAATCCAGCGCCACATCATCATCGATGGTATTTCTCCGGGCCCCGGCGCGGAACATAGCGAGATTGCCGCGGGGCAAGACTCGTCCCGGATTCCCGGATAGTTCTGGCTGCACGCTGGGGTCCAGGCAGTCTCGACGGTGACTCGCCCGCTAGCTGCAGGAATCACGTTGCTACCTGCGTCCTGAGCGTCGTCACCTGTGAGGACGATCTCATCGGTACCATCACTGATGTCGCCCCACACATCACCGTCTGGCTCATCAGCCAACACGCGGCCGTGGACTACGAATGTCAGCGAGATAAGCGCTAGGACGGTAAAGAGATCCCGTCTCATGTTAGGCCTCCTGGTCTCGAATGCCAGTCATCAGCCAAGATCCGTCTGTCCAGCGAGTATCAAAGAACAGTGTGCCTATGCGCTCTGGCTTGAACGTGGCTACGGATCCGTTCTCTTCCAGGCGCTCAAAGCGACTCGTTCGAACGACAGCTACGACGGTTACGTAGTTGCTGGGACTAATGCCGGTCGCTGTTGAGCTCTCGACCCTAAGCAGGCCACCATGGGCCAGATCTTTTGCATAAAGATCGGCGACCGATGCGGCGATGCTGGTACAGGAATCGCAGGACGGCGCGGCGTACTTGCGAAGCGGTCCGGATGCGCCGGTGCGGTAGGCGTTGTTGATTAACGAGATGTAGAAGCGTACGAAGGCGGCCGCGCCATCCGATGTCCTTTCCCGTGCCACCACGGGCGGGCTCGGGACCGTCGTCGCGGTCGACGGTGTCCAGGACGCACTGCTGGTGGTCGTGAGCGATGGCAGCCCCGATGGTTCCGCTTCATCACCGCTGCATCCGCTGACGAGGGCAGCAACCGCTAAGGCACGTATGGCCGCCGTCGACGTGGTCACCGCCCCGCGCACGGCCGACTTGCGTACAAGCAGCATGGAGGCAAGACGCGCGCCTAACCCACCAACAAGACCCACGATCTTGGAAAGCACGGCGAGAAGCGTAGACCACTTCTCGTCACGTTGCGCAACGAAACCACCACTCTGTGGACAGCAGGCGATGTCCACAGATGAACAGGCGCACGTGGCGCAGGTTTCCATACAAGCGATTCAGCACAGCCGGTAAGACGCTCGAACCGCCGCCGTGCCTGACGTGTCTCAAGACGCCAACCAGTGGCCGCATGACGCTCGGGCACGAGCCGCTGACGCGTCCATTGCCACACTGACACGGTTCTCGTAAGGGCGGCCCGCATGGGCGGCTTTAACGCCAACCGCGCAACCGCCCAGAACGATTGTCCTTTGCACGCAGTTGGTTGAAGTTTTGCAGATTTTTGTACGAGACCCGGTCAGACGCCTCGTTCATGTTTCGAGGACTCTGTCCTGAAGGTCGGGCAAATCCACCAGAAATGCAGGATGTAGCCGTGATTCACGAGTTAAGAGGAGACCCGGAAATTTGTTGCCGGACGTGTCTGGTTACATGTACAACAAGCATGCCGGTAACCGATTTCGGGGGAGCCGATGAGCCCGACCCGCAGGATCTCTTCATTTGTTGGTGGCCGGAGGACGAAGTGGCTGATCGTCGTCTTCTGGGTCGTGGTCTTCGTGGCCGTCTCACCGCTCGCGAGCAAGTTCAACGATGTCCAGGAGAACGAGGCCGTCAACTGGCTGCCCGGCAGCGCCGAGTCGACGAAGGTCGTCAAGGCCTCTGAGGCGTTCCAGCCAAGCGAGACGATACCGACGGTCATCCTCTATGAACGGCCAAGCGGGACCACCGAAGCCGATCGGGCGAAGGTGGCGGCCGACATCGACAAGTTCCGCAACGTTGACCGAGTGGTCGACAACCCGGCGCCGGAGGGACCGATCGTGTCCCAGGACGGCCAGGCAATCGAGGCCATCGTCACCATCGACATCGGCCAGAACGGCTGGCAGGACGTCCCCGGCATCATCGACGACATACACGCGATCGCTACCTCGAACGCGAATGGGCTGACGGTCTACATCACCGGCCCTGGGGGCGTGACAGCTGACTTCGCCGATGCCTTCGAAGGTCTCGACTCGACACTGCTGTTCGCCGCGCTCGGCGTGGTCATCCTGATCCTTCTCTTCACCTACCGCAGCCCCCTCTTGTGGATCCTGCCTGTGATCTCCGCGGTGGTGGCGTTGTTCACTGCGCAGGGCGTCATCTATCTGCTCGCGAAGCACGCCGGCCTTACGGTCAATGCGCAAAGCGCCGGCATCCTGACCGTCCTCGTCTTCGGGGCGGGAACCGACTACGCGCTGCTCATCGTCGCCCGTTACCGAGAGGAGTTGCGGAGGCACGAGGACCGGCACGAGGCGATGGCGTTCGGCCTGCACCGGGCGAGCCCGGCGATCCTCGCCTCCGGTTCGACCGTGGCCCTGGGCATGCTCTGCCTGCTGGTCGCCGAGATGAATTCAACGCGCGACCTTGGTCCGGTCCTTGCGATCGGCATCGCCGTCGCACTCGCCGCGATGCTGACGCTGCTGCCGGCACTGCTGGTCGTCTTTGGCCGCTGGATCTTCTGGCCGAGGAAGCCGTGGTACGGCTCACCGGAGCCGACCGAGACCGGGCTGTGGGCCCGGGTGGGGCGACGGATTGCCGTCAGGCCACGGACGGTCTGGGTGACAACTTCCGTCCTGTTGGGGATCGCCGCCCTCGGGCTGATCGGCATCAATGCCGGTGTGCTGTCCAACAAGGACGCGTTCATCGACAAGCCCGCCTCGATAGACGGCCAGGAGGTTCTGGCCCAGCACTTCCCGGCCGGCTCCGGGCAACCGGTCATGGTCATCTCCTCGGCGGCCCAGGCGCCTGCCGTCCGGCAGGCGTTCGAGTCGACTCCGGGAATCGAGGACGTTACCGAGCCGCGGATCAACGACGACATCGCCTTCATGGAGGGCACGCTGGAATCGGCAGCGGACAGTCCTGCGGCGCGGGCGACGATCGAGCGGGTGCGTGATGCGGTCCATGCTGTGCCCGGCGGAGATGCGCTCGTCGGCGGGGACACGGCGATTGCGCTCGATACCGACCGTGCCGCCGCGCACGACAACCGGGCAGCGATGCCGCTGATCCTGGCCGTGGTCTTGGTGATCCTGGCAATCCTGCTGCGGGCCCTCGTCGCGCCGCTGATCCTGGTTGCCACCGTGGTGCTGTCGTTCGCTGCGGCCCTTGGTATCAGCTGGCTGGTCTTCGACCACGTCTTCAACTTCGCCGGGGTCGATACGGGGTTCCCGCTGTTCGTCTTTGTGTTCCTGGTCGCGCTGGGAATCGACTACAACATCTTCCTGATGTCCCGGGTCCACGAGGAGGCTCGGCAGCACGGGACCAGGCGCGGCGCCCTTATTGGGCTCGCGGCGACGGGCGGCGTCATCACCTCCGCCGGCCTGGTCCTAGCGGGTACCTTCGCGGTACTCGCGACGATCCCGCTGGTCGCATTCGCCGAGATCGGGTTCGCGGTCGCCCTCGGTGTCTTGCTTGACACAATGATCGTGCGGTCCGTCCTGGTCACCGCGCTGAACATGGATCTCGGCGGGAAGATGTGGTGGCCAAGCAGTTTGGCGAAGAAGCCCGACATCTCACCCGAGGAGCTTGTCGCCGAGCCCGAACGTGTCGCCACGACCTAGGAGCTTGGACGGCAGCGAGGCCTAGTATCGGCTGCGACCGCCGGCAGTTGACCGGCTGATTCGGCCGGCAACCAACCAGCGCAGCGGGTCGTTCGGCGGCAGCACTACTGTGACGTTCTTTGCGATCGACGAGTGGCTCCCAACGAGGGACCAGAGCGCCCGGGTCGTCTCCTCTGACCGGGCCAAGGCGTACACGACCTGAATGTCGCGGCTGGTGTCCCACTTGTATTCGAGGTAGGCGTCGTCGGCCAGATAAGCGAAGGGCTTCTCCTTCGCCAGCCAATGGTTGACGAGGTAGGCCGGATACTCGAACGGGCCGCTGAACCGGCTCTCCTCGTAGACCCGCGCAATCGTGGCCAGAATCTCGACGGTCTCCTCGGCACCGACCTCGCGCAGCTTCACTGCATCCGACCGGCCCCGCGTTCGCCCATTCCCACGGTCCAGCTCGCGCAGCGCCTCGGTCGGAGGGGTCACAAACGGCTGATGCCCAGCGAGCTCGCAGCCGAGCGCACGATAGACCGGCAAAGTGGCGGGATACAACGCCGACAGCGGGAAGCCGAGCGAAGCGACTCGGTCAAGCATCGCAGTCATCGGCAGATGGCCGACGCCACGGCCGCGTACGTCCGGAGAGACGACCACGCCCGCTATTCCGGCCATCGGTATGTCGCGGCCGTGCCAGCACTGCCGGAATCGGTGATATCGGGCGGCGGCGACCAGCCCGCCCTCGCTCCAGACAACCCACCGTCTAGCTCCGGTCAAACCGGGCAATGTAACAATTTGAAAACCCTTGCGCGGTGCCGCGGCCAGCCGGGCGGGCCCGGAAGTTTTCCCGTACGAACCGACCCAACGAGGGCGACCAGGATGGATCACCACGAAACCACGACCCAGCAAATGAACCAGGACCCCACGCGCGGAGGTGTGGAACAAGCAGAGCCGGC
>JBKOZJ010000111.1:0-7879 GCA_046725875.1 Actinomycetota bacterium | reverse complement strand
AAGGTGAGGGTCATCGGCTGACCTAGGCCGCGAGCGCACTGCCAGCATCGGCTGTCGCGACAAGCGAGGAGAGCAGCCGCCCCCTCGTCGGCTGGCGATGGGCCGGCAGCTCCCGCCACAGGTGTGACCGGCACGTCCCTGCGGCGGGCGATGAGATGAGGCATCCCACAGTGAGCAGGGTCTTCCGGTTTTGACCTGCAGAACGGGAAGATGCTAGTCGGATGTTGACCGGGCTCGCCATCTACATGTTCTTCGTTGGGTTCTACGCGTTCGGTTGGGCATAGGGTGCCGGCGTGGACGATCTGTGGTCAAGCGCAGATCCGGTTTCGGTTAACCGCGCATACTGGGACGCGCTCGCCATGGTGCACGGACGCGGCGTCGACCGATACTACGACCTCGAGGCCTTGCTCGCCGGCCGCTCGTCGATGCTCGACGTTGAGGACGCAGCGGTCCGCGAGGCAGTCGGCGATGTCAACGGGCTGGATGTCCTCCATGTGCAATGCCACATCGGGTTCGACACCGTGACCCTCGCCCGCCGCGGTGCCCGGGTCACCGGCGTGGATCTGTCACCGATCGCACTGGAACGGGCAGGGGCCATAGCGCGTCAGTGCGGTGTGCGGGTCGACCTAGTCGAGTCCGACGCAACACGGCTGCCTGTCGAACTCCTCGACCGCTTCGATCTGGCCTATGCCACCATCGGCGTCATTTGCTGGATTGCCGACCTGCGGGCCTGGATGCAGTCGGTGGCAGCCTGCCTTCGGCCGGGCGGTTCGCTCGTGCTTGTCGACATCCACCCGCTCTACCAGATGGTCGAGGGCGTCAACCCGGTCAGCTTTGACTGGCCCTACGCCTTCGACGGTCCTCATGTCGAGGACGCGCAAGGATCCTATGCAGACCCGGATGCGCGGGTAGAGGCCTCGGTATCGGTCGGGTATGCGCACTCGCTCGGCGAGGTCGTCACGGCCGCCTGCCGGGCACGGCTGGTGGTCCGGTCGCTGCACGAGCACCTCGACGCACAGGCCGATCCCCGAGGCGAGATCCTCATCCGCGGCGCTGACGGGCGCTACCGGCTGATGCTCGGATCACACCCGGGGCCGGTGCTCTTCACCTTCATCGCCCGGCGCTGACAACGCCGTGGCGGGCGCCCGCCGGCGAGTCGGGCCTGATCTCGGACTTTGGCGGGATTTTGCCGTAATCGTTGGCGGATGCGGACCCCCGGACGACTCCGTCCTCGGAGGGGTGCCGCACTCGCGGCGACGATCGCGGCTTGCGTCCCCACTCCTTGATCAGCTCGTAGTCGGGATCGATTGTACGGACCAGCGGTGCGCCGACCTGCGTATTCGTGATCTACGCCGGGTCGGCGTTCCCCTGGTCTCTGTTCATCCGCTGGATGACAATCACGGCATGCGTAGCACGATGCAGGAGTGGCCGCTGTCACTGGCCACGCTCGTTAGGTACGGCACGACCATTCACGGAGGCAGCCAGGTCACCACATGGACCGCTGAGGGTGCCCGCACGATCTCGTATTCCGACCTCGGACGCCAGGCGGCCCGGTTGGCGCACGCCCTGCGTGGACTCGGCGTGACAAGTGACCTGCGGGTCGCCACCTTCATGTGGAACAACACCGAGCACATGGCTGCCTATCTCGCGGTGCCGGCGATGGGTTCGGTGCTCCACACGCTGAATGTCAGGCTCTTCCCAGAACAGCTTGTCTATGTGGCAAATCATGCCGAGGACTATGTCGTCCTCGTCGACGGCACGCTCCTGCCGCTGTTCGCCAAGCTGCTGCCGGAGCTGAAGACGGTACGACACGTCGTGGTCACCGCGCCCGGGGATGCTTCGGCGCTGAGTGCGCCCGGTGTCGCCGTGCATTCGTGGGACACGCTGGTTGCGGCGCAGCCGGACGAGTTCGAGTGGGGCTCAGTGGACGAGCGGGACGCGGCCGCCATCTGCTACACGTCGGGCACCACCGCGCAACCGCGCGGGGTCGCGTACAGCCATCGCTCGATGTGGCTGCACTCCATGCAGATCTGCATGGGCGACGGCTTCGGCCTCACCCAAGCGGACAAGGTGCTCGCGATCGTGCCGATGTTCCACGCGACCTCGTGGGGGCTGCCATATGCGGCGTTGATGGTCGGCGCGTCCCTCGTGATGCCGGATCGGTTCCTGCAGGCCGAGCCGCTGGCCGCGATGATCGCCTCGGAGCGGCCGACGTTCGCGGGAGCGGTGCCAACCATCTGGAACGACCTGCTGCGCTACGGCGAGACCCACAAGCTCGACCTGTCGTCGCTGCGTGAGGTTGTCGTCGGCGGATCCGCGGTGCCGCCTGCGCTTATGAAGGCGTACGAGGAGAGGTACGCGCTGCGGATCATCCACGCATGGGGCATGACCGAGATGTCGCCGCTCGGTTCGGTCGCCAGACCGCCCCGTGGACTGGACACGGAGACCGAGTGGGGCTACCGGGTCAGCCAGGGACGGCTGCCGGCCGCCGTCGAGGGACGGCTGATCGGACCCTCGGGCGATGTTGTGCCACCCGACGGCAAGTCAGTGGGCGAGCTCGAGGTACGCGGTCCGTGGGTTACGGCCTCCTATCTCGGCGGTGAGGACCCGGACCGCTTCGTCGACGGGTGGCTGCGTACCGGCGACGTCGGCACCCTCTCGGCGGACGGCTTCCTGACGCTGACCGACCGGGCGAAGGACGTCATCAAGTCCGGTGGCGAGTGGATCTCGTCGGTTGAGCTCGAGAACCACCTGATGGCGCACCCGGAAGTGGCCGAGGCGACGGTCGTCGGCGTGCCCGACGATCGGTGGGTGGAGCGGCCGCTCGCGGCGGTCGTGCGTACCCAGGGATCGGCGTTGACCGCAGCCGAGCTGCGCGACTTCCTCACCGGCCGGATCGCCGCCTGGCAGCTGCCCGAGCGGTGGACCTTCATCGACGAGGTGCCGAAGACATCTGTCGGCAAGTTCGACAAGAAGTCCATGCGACAGGCATACGCCGACGGCAAGCTGGACGTACAGACCGTCCTCCCCTAGCCCTTCTACCCCACGCCGGTTAGAGCAAGGGGGGTCCCTTCTACCGGACGGTCCGAGGTTCGGAGCCGGACGAACATCCGCAGAGCGGTGGCGGCCCACCGGCCGAGTTGCCCGGCCACCGGCGGTCAACGACGCCCTCGACGTTACCTCGCCGACCGCGGTCCGGTGGGCGCAGACGCGCCGCTGCTCGATCCGGTGGAACAGCACCTCCGCCCGACGTCGCCGCTGGGTCCAGCTTTCGCGCCGTATAGGCTTGGCTGGTGACCGACGGCGGCGAGCAACGGTCAACCTCGAACACGGCCGCGGCTGCTCGGCCCCGGTCGAACTGGACCGCGGCCCGCGTGATCGGGATGGTCTTCGCCAGCATCGGTGGGCTGATCGGCCTGGCACTGCTGGTCGGGGGCGTCGCCGTGATGGCCGCCTACGCCTTTGGTCGCGACGACGACGGCTACTTCAACTCGGATCGCAAGCAGCTCCAAAGCGCCAGCTACGCGATCACCACGAAGGACATCGACCTCGGCGTAGACGAGGCGGACTGGGCCCCGGACAAGTTCCTCGGCAATGTCCGAGTCCAGGTCGACGGCGGCGAAAAACCGGTGTTCGTCGGCATCGGGTCCGATGTGGACGTCGATCGCTACCTCGATGACGTCGCCCACGACGAGCTGATCGATTTCGACGGCGACGACCCGCGGTTCGACCCGCACGAGGGCACTGCGCCGCCTACGCCCCCCGGTGAACAGGACTTCTGGGTAGCCGAGTCCGAAGGCTCCGGCGAGCAGGCGCTCAGCTGGGATGCGGAGTCCGGTCGCTGGACCGCGATCGTGATGAATGCCGACGCGGCCTCCGGCATCGACGTCGAGGCCGACGCCGGGATCAAGCTCGACTGGGCGATCTGGGCCGGACTCGGGATGTTCGTCGTTGGCCTGCTGGTGAGTGCCGGCGCGGTGTCCGTGATCCTGCTCATCGGCCGGCGTGCGGTCGTTCCCCAGGCGACTGCGACTGCCTCGACCCCCTTGTAGATGCAGACCTGACCACTCTGGCCGCAAGCGAGGTTGGCGGCCGGGACCGCAACAACCGGCGGAAAGCCGGCGTCTCGCCTCCACGGCGGCGCGGGGGAACTTGGCCAGCAGGTCACCGACAGCGTTCGCGCTGCGGGCGGTGAGGTGCTGTTCCTGCGCTGTTTGCCGTGATCGTGCCGGTTTGGCTCGTAATGGTGAGCGTGACGTTCGTGAACGTGACGCTCACAAGCGTCTCCGTCATGTGGCGGCTCGGGGAGTCAAGGTCGAGGAGACGCCCACCGGATTCGTGCTAACGGTGAAGGTACCCCTGCCCTGCGGCGTCTCGAATGTCTTCGAGCCGGTGACAGTTGTGGTCGTCGGCAGCCCCTTGGGCTCGTTGCTGCCGCTTGGGGTGATGCAGCCGACAGTCACAACCCGGTAGCAATGTCAGCCGGGGACGGCGCTTGGCTCTACGGACTCGAGCAGCCTGTCGAGTCCTGGATTGTCGATCTGCGCTGCGAGCGTGCGAACGACGTCGAGCGCCCCGGGCTCCCCGAGACGGGCTCGATACACGGATGCACGCAGGACCAGCTCCCGGATTCCCCGACGTGCGGCGGTCGCCTCGAGCACATCGATCCACCGCATGGTGGCCTCCGCGTGATGCTCGACCGCGACCGCACACAGAGCGTCGAGGCCGTACGCCTCGATCCAGAGGTACGTATCCGGGAGGCGGCGGCACAACTTGGGCGCGTCGACGAGCAGCTCGAGGGCGTGAGAGACCTCGCCGCGCGCGGCGGCAACGAGCCCGAGGCCCCGCAGCGCAATGCTCTCCCAGCATGGGTCGCCGACCTCGCACCCGAGGGCGAATGCGTGCTCGAACCGCTCCTTCGCCGACATCAGGTCCCCTCGGGCAAGGTCGAGCTCGCCGCGAAACGACTCCGGCCACGGCACGAAGGCGGTCATGCCTCGTGTCTCCACCATGTCGAGAGCTTGATCCAGCCGGTGAAGCGCCTCCTCGATCTCGCCGCGTAGAAGGTGGAAGCGTCCCAGCATCGTGAGAGCCTGAGCCAGGGGCTGCCCCGACCCGAGCCGGCTGGCGCGCCCGACGGCGGAGCGCAGTAGCTCCCCGGCCGCCCGGTAGTCCCCGACATCGTGGCGGCAGGCACCGCGGATCAGGTCCACCCACGCGAGCTCCTCGTTGTTGCCGACCGCAAGCTCGGCAGCACTGGTCAGCGACTTCTCCACCCGCTCGTAATGTGCACGCAGGAACTGGACCCAACTGATCTCGCGCCATCCGGTTGCGGCTATGTCGTACCGTCTAACCCGCTCGGCGAGCGTCGTTCCCTCGTGCAGCGCAGCCGCACCTTCCTCGTCCGTACCGCGCGCAGAGTGGACGAGTGCACCGCCCAACGCCACCAGCGCTCCGGCGAGGAGCGAGGCATCGTTGACACGTCGAGCGGCCGCAACGGCACCTCGCATCCGATGGAGACCGGCCTCGACCACACCGGCGGCCAGCGCCGCCTCGCCGGCCTCCACCTGCGCCAGCACGGCCGCTCGCCCCGAGACGCGAAGCGCAACCGTGGCCTCGGAAGCGGCAGCCGCCTACCGTGCCGGCCCGCGAGCGCAGGACGAGGTGGACGTCGCGCGCATGGAAGCGGAAGGCGATTCGCCCCCGGATTCGTTCAGCACGCTCGCCCGCCCGTCGATCGTCCAGTTTCCGGCGAGGGCCCAGGTGTTGAGCTGCAATGACTCGGGCGCGACGTAGCTGTGAGGCTCGTCGTACGCGACACCGTGGGGAGAGTCGAGGTTCTGACCCTGCGCGTAGCCCAGGTAGGTCTCCGGAGAGCGCAGGTTCGTCCAGTCGGCTTGCGCTTCGAATCCGTCCGGCGCGACGGAGACGAGCTCGTTATCGATGCCATCGCCTGCGGCCTCGCGCAGCAGGTGCTGGATCATCCACTCGGCTTCGTCGTACTCGCCCTCGCCGAAAGTGGTGGTACCGGATCCGGCCCTCCGCGTCTGCGAGGTAGACGGCCGGCCAGTACCGGTTGCCGAAGGCGCTCCACACCCCGTAGTCGCTGTCGAGCGCAATCGGGTACTCGACTCTCATGGCCTGGGCGGCCTCGCGGACGTTCTCGACCTCGCGCTCGAACGGGAACTCGGGCGTATGCACGCCGATGACGACGAGCCCGAGGTCGCGATACTGGTCGGCCCACGCGCGCACGAAGGCCACCGTGCGGAGCCAACGGGATGGTGAGCCACCGGCATCACCCTCGTCCAGGCAGGCTCGCCCGGAACGCGACCTCGGTTTCGCCCCACCCAACGAGCGCCGCCGGCGAGGGTTCCCTCGGGACCGCCGGTCGGCGGCATCAGGTAGCTCCTTTCGAAGCGAGGCCACTCTCGGATTGGTGACGCGCCACGCGCCACGGCAAGCGGCGTAGTTCCTCAGCAAGAACCTGAACTGCGGACTCTCCGGCGCGACGTGCCCACAAGTTGAGCCACTCCTCGTCGTCCAGGAAGAACTTCCAATCGCCCGTGACTCCATGCCTCACGAACAGAAACGGCACGGGCGACTGGAATGGTCGGAAGCTCGAGTTGTATATCGCAGTCCCCTCATTGCCTTCGTAGTACGGCCCGAACAGGATTCCGTCTTCCACATACGACGGAACTGCAAGATGCCGTAGGACGTCGGCGAAGACGCCCTGGGCACGATCAGCCGGCAAGTCACTGAAAACAACGACGATGACGTTGTAGATAACGTCGTCGCCGTCACTCGGTCGAGTGTCCAGCAACAGCCTCTTGTAGCCATTCATAAGCTCGACAACTTCCGGCACGTCCCGGTCGGCGATCTGCTCCGGAGCGAGCCAGAGTGTCTTACGTTCCAATGACCCGGGCACGAAGGGGCAGACGGTCCCAGCGCGGCCGAGATCCCTGTGAGGCTTGACCACGAAGGTCTTGATCCAGTCGGCGACGGCTTGAAGCGCATCTAGATCGCTTTCCGCGAGCTCCCCCGTCCTGTTGACGTCCTCAAGATCCTCGAGGAGGAAGAGATTAGTGGTCTGTGCTGGCATGGAACCTCCCCCCGAAAAGAGCCGAAGACAATGGTGTTATTAGCGCAGTGAGCTGAACGCCGCGCGGATCTCGGTCGCGAACACCTCGGGCTCCTCCCAGGCGGCGAAGTGGCCGCCCTTGTCGGCCTCGTGGAAGTAGGCGAGGGTGGGGTACGACATCCCGACCCAGCTGCGCGGGGCCCGGAAGATCTCGCCGGGGAACGTGGTGAAGCCGACCGGAAGCTTGACCTCCGGAGGAGTCTGGCCGGCCGCGAGGGCTTCAGCCTGAGCTTGTCCGAGGTCCCAGTACCACCGGGCTGCTGAGGCCCCGGTGCCGGTCAGCCAGTACAGCGTGATGTTGTCGAGGATGTGGTCCCGGGTGAGATTGCCCACGGGCTCGCCGTCGACGAAGGCGCGGGAGATCTTGTAGTAGCTGTCCGTGTCGTGGTCGAGCATCCAGGCCGCCAGGGCGACCGGTGAATCCAGCAGGGCGTAGCCGATCGTCTGCGGCCGCGTGGACTGCTCCAGGAAGTAGCCGAAGCCGCTCGTCGTGAACGTGTTGATCGCGTCGAGCGCCGCGCGTTCCTCCTCCGTGTCTCCCGGCGGTGGAGTAGGGGCCCCCAGCGTCGTCACGAGCAAGTTCGTGTGGATGCCGACCAGCCCCTCGGGCGCCTGGCGGCCCATCGCGTCGGCCACGATGGCGCCCAGGTCGCCGCCCTGGGCGACGTAGCGGGTGTAGCCGAGGCGGCGCATCAGCTCCGCCCACGCCTGCGCGGTCCGGCCGGGGCCCCAGCCGAGCTC
>JBKOZJ010000110.1:0-20980 GCA_046725875.1 Actinomycetota bacterium | reverse complement strand
GTAGTGGTCGCTGATGCGGATCAGACAGTAAAGAATGTCGGCCAGCTCGTCGCCGATGTCCTCGGGGTGGGCGGAGTACGCGGGTCTGCGGTCGCGGTCGGCGAGATAGTAGCCCTCGGCAGCCAGGATCCGCCTGGTCAGATCGCCGACCTGTTTGGCGAGTTCTAGCGTGATCACCTCGATCGTCCACGGGCGGCGCTCGGCGGTATCGAAGGCATCCACCACCTGCCGGGTGGCGGCTACGAGATCGGCGAATGGTCGCTGTCCAGTCATGGCGTGCATCCTCCTTAAGCAACCGAATGATCTGCACTTCCGCCTCGGCACCGCGTGTGGGCTGTGACGCGGTCGCCTGGGCTGTGGTTGGGGCTCTCGCGGATGATGGTCGCCGACGATTTCCCGAGCACGGTCGACTGTCACCGAGGACCGTCGGATGCATGTCCGCCGTTTTGCCTTGACACGACCGACGTGGATGCTCTGTGCGCATGTTCCCTGGAGCACTGCGCCGAGGTCATCCGCCCGCTTGCCGACTGGTTCACGGGAGAGCGTGACGGACAGGCGGAACAACCCACGTCGGGGTGCGCGCACTGTGAGGCCTCGTCGAGGTGGCTGGCCGACCGCCGCGTGCCTCGCGTCGCACTCCTCTCCCCGGCCGAGGATCACCGGTTCCAGCGGATCATCCATGTTGGTCTCCCCTCGAAAATCCGGGTAGGGCAAGCCCAGCGACAGCGGTACGTGACCCCAACCGGCGGGCTGATCGGCCGGCCTCGGCTTCATTCTGCTGGCGAGCGGTTGCACCGGTCCGTCTCGATAGACCTCGCAGTAGGCTCCCGTCTGTGGCGGCGCGATACGACCGCATCGGTGCGGTACGACCAGCACCGTCATCCTGACCCCCATTGAGCGACGCATAGGCTCACGGTCCGCCGCGAACGGCCAGGCGACGGTTCGCCACGTCATGGCGTCACTCACCGACGAGCAACTCGCCTCTGAAGTGACTCGCACCGAGCCGGGACGGCCCCGGCTGGAGAGCTTCCCCGTCAAGGAATGTCTCCGCATCGTCCTCAACGAGGAATGGAGCTACCGGCGCTATGCCGAACGTGATCTGACCGTACTGGAGAAAGGTGACTGATATGGACATCCTGCTCATCGCTGGCCTGTGGCTCGATGGATCCGCCTGGGACGACGTCGTGTCCGCCCTCGAGCCACTCGGCCACCGCCCCCTCCCGCTCACCCTCCCAGGTCAGGGTGACCGATCCACGTCAGCCACGCTCGACGACCAAGTGGCAGCAGTGCTCGCCGCCGTGGACTCAGCGTCCGAAAAGCCTATGGTGGTGGGGCATTCCGCCGCCTCCACCCTGGCTTGGCTGGCCGCCGACGCCCGGCCCGAGCACGTGGCCAAAGTCGTCCTCATCGGCGGCTTCCCGTCCGCCGATGGGGAGCCCTACGCCGACTTCTTCGAGCTGAAGGATGGCGTCATGCCCTTCCCGGGCTGGGGGCCGTTCGAGGGACCAGACTCTGCTGACCTCGACGCGGAGGACAGGCGATTCATCGCGTCTGCTGCTATCCCCGTTCCCGAGCGTGTGGCCAAGGGCGTCGTGCGGCTTGCGGACGAGCGACGGTTCGACGTCCCGGTCGTGCTCGTGTGCCCCGAGTTCACCCCTGCCCAGGCGCAGGAGTGGATCAACGCAGGTGACGTGCCCGAGCTCGCCAAGGCCAAGCACCTTGACTTCGTCGACATCGACTCGGGCCACTGGCCTATGTTCAGCAAGCCAGTCGAACTCGCCCGGCTCCTTGCTGCCGCGGCTGCGGAGGCTGGGTGATACCACCGTCGACGCGGCGAGATCGGAGGCGAGAAAGACCACCATCGCGGCCACCTCGGTCGGATCGATGAAGCGTCCGACCAGCGAGGTGGGGCAGCTTAGCGAAGATCTCCTCCTCCATCTGCTTGAAGCTCATCCCGGTTGGATCGGCCACCTTGGAGGTCGACCGGCCGTGGGTGGCGAAGCGGACCTGGCGCGTCGCCGAGCGTCTAGCTGGTCAGACGGTCTGGACGAGGATGATTCCGGCGACGGCGGCGGAGGTGGCCATCAGCCGGGTCACGCTGAACCGCTCACCGAAGATCATCGTTCCGATCACGCCGGCGAACAGCAGGCTAGTTTCGCGTACAGCGGAGACGAGCGGGAGCGGCGCCCTGCTCTGCGCCCACAGGACGGTGGCGTATGCAGCCACCGCGAGGAACCCGCCGAGCACACCGGGCGCGGCCGACCGAGCCATCTCCGGACCGAAGCCGCGGCCAAATGTGGCCCGGGCCACCGCGAGTATCAGAACGCCCTGGATGAGGAAAAGCCACATGGCGTAGCTCAGCGCATGACCGGATTGCCGTACGCCAACGCCGTCAATCAGCGTGTAGGTGCCAATCACCACGCCGGTGGCCGCCGCGAGTCCGAGCCCCGAACCTGACCGTGGCAGGCCGCTGGACAACACGAGACCGCTCAGAGCCAGCGAGACGAGCACCACACCGGCGAGCTGACCACCCGTCAACCGCTCCCCAAGCAGTCCTACCGAGCCCAGCATGACCAGGAGCGGCGGCAACCCCCGAGCCAGCGGGTACACCTGGCTGAACTGGCCGTAGCTATATGCCCGCACGAGCAGGAGCAGGTAACCCGCCTGCAGGAACGAGGACACCGCGATAAACGGCCAGGAGCCGCCGTCCGGCGCGGGGAGAACAAGCACACCCACCGCGCCCGCGCCGGCGCCAGCCGCGCTCAGCAGGCCGGCCGCAGCCCATTGGCTCGGGATCGCCTTCGCGATCGCGTTCCAGCTTGCGTGTGCGGCCGCGGCCGCGAGCACCATTAGGAGTATCGGAGCCGCCATGCCGACCGCAAACTACACGTGAACGCCGCCCGTCGCGGAACGCCGATCGCTCGCACCTCCTATCAACCTCATTCGCCAGCAGAACCAACGAACAGGTGACCGCTCGTGTTGGCCAAGTAGACAACCGCGCTTGAAGACCGCAGCCAGGCAGGCACCGGCCGGTCAGACATAAGCAGGTGAGGGCGTGAGCTCGCAGCACCAATGTGATCGTGGATCAGGAGGTTTGGACGGTTCTCCGGTTCAACCTTGAGGATCGGGACGGCCCTTGACTGTCCGCGCCCCTGGGAAGTCACCCCCAATGAGTACCGCCACGAACGCTACGGCTCTCGTGGCGAACGGATGAAACGTACGGCGTTTTATGCAATAGACCTCCGCAGCAGCGGCGGCGCCATTTTGCGGCGACCGTCCGGCGCCGACGCCTACCAAGCGAGTGCGTCGTCCAGGCAGTTTGGGTGGGTTGCCGGTTCGGCGAATCGGATCGAGCTGTGATGCCCGGCATCGCTAATGCGTCAGACGGGTGGGACGGACCCGGTGCCGTCGGGCATTCTGGCGCGGTGCGCACCGTGTACAGGAGTGCGCGCGGCCGGCTCGCCGTGCGGCAGTGGTGTTCGGCTGCTTTGGCGCGGGTCGACTTCCCAGTCACGAACGCGACGGTGGACACCAGCATCGGCCGGGTAGCGCTCGTGTCGGGGGGATGCGGAGGGCCGCGTGTTGTCGTGGTTCCTGGCACCGGCTCCAACGCCGCGGTGGCCCTGCCGTGGCTGCGGGTGCTGTCGGCGCGCTGGACGACCACGGTGGTGGATCTGCCCGGTCAGCCCGGGCTCAGCGACGCGCACCGGCCTCGGCGGGGCAGGTTGGCTTGGTACGGCCGGGTGCTGGACGAGGTCCTGACGGTCGCGGATTTGGACCGGGTTGTGCTGGTGGGCAATTCGCTGGGAGCGGCGGTGGCCCTGGCCGCCAATTCACGCCGGATCGCGGCGCGGGCGCTTATCTCGCCCGCCGGCTTCATCCGTCTCACGGTCGACCCGAGACTAGCGCTGGCTTCGGCCCGCTGGCTGCTGCGTCCCACAGCCGAACACACCCGGCGCATGCTCCGGCTGTTCGTCGCCCCCGGCGAGGACCCGCCCGAGAGTGAGGTGGAATGGATGACCCTCATGGCCGCCAGTTGCCACACAACCCTGGCCCCGCCGCCCCTGCAAGCCGAACTGCTGGCCCGACGCGTCGACCGGCCCTGCATAGTCGCGGTGGGAGAGCATGACCGGTTCCTCCCACCTCGGCGACTTGCACCGGCACTGCGTCGGACCATGGACCTCGACCTGCGGATCCTCCCCGGCATGGGCCACCTGACCACCCCGAGTCACCTCGACAAGGTGGTGTCACTGGTGGCCGAGGTCGCCGATCAGCCCACCGGCTGAACAACATCACAGAGCGACAGCACCGGACGGATTCCGTGGTGCTGACACCGGTCGCCTCGCCGCTCCATGACGTCCTTGAAGTTGTTCCCGTGCGCAGCCAACGGCCAAATGTCCATCACCGCAAGCCCGCCAAGCCGTGAGGCAAAGCCGCGCTGCGAGCGTTGGCAGCTCACGCGGTTGAGGCGGAGACACGCCTGCTTGGCAATGATCCATGTGTCTCCCGAGTAGCCTTCCTGGTGCTTCGGGATTCGGATGGCCGCTAGGAGGACCAGATGACGGCAGCTCCCGTCGATACCTTGGTGCGCGATGTCTACAGTGCCCTGCTTGATGCGTGGAACCGGCGGAGCGCGGATGAGATTGCTGCGCTCTTCGCCGCTGACGGAACACTTGTTGGCTTCGATGGCAGCGTCGTGGCTGGCCACGAAATCTACGAGCACCTTGCGGCGACCTTCGCCGACCATCTGACGGCGACGTATGTTGCAAAGGTTCGAGGCGTTCGAGAGGTCGGCCCTAATGCCGCGTTGCTTCGCGCCATCGTCGGCATGGTGCCGCGGGGAGGTACGGATCTGAATCCGACCTCCAACGCGCACCAGACGCTACTCGTGGAGCGACGTGACGATGCCGGGCAGATCGTGCTGTTCCAAAACACGCCAGCGCAGTACCACGGTCGCCCCCATCTCGTGGAGCAACACACCACCGAGATCCGGCAGCTGATTGGCGAGGCAACGACCTGACTGTCAACGCTCACGGAACGAGCGGCGAGGCTCGGCGGCGAAGGCAAGGGCGGAGCCGATCACCTGCTCGATCTGCCAGTCGGGTACCCCCGGGCGCGTGGATAGCGGCGTGCTTGCTGGAGAAGGCGTCCGTGCGGTCAGGAGCTACTTCGTGCCGGACGGCAGATCTTGGGCTGTTCGGTGACAAGGGGGCCCCGCACAGCTAACCGGTCGGAGTTCACGAACGTGGGAGATTCCCTGTCCACTGGATATTTCGCAAATGATCTAACTAAGGAACTTGCCAGGCGACCGGAACCGGAGGTCACTCCGGAGGCATGGCTGTTGCCCGGTTGGCCAACAACCGCCGAAAATGATCGGCTCGCAGATCACGACCACCGCGCGGGTGGCGTGCCAACGAGACCCGAAGCGCAAGCCAAGAAGGGCGACGCTGGAGCTGTTTGATGTGCGACATGACACGCTGATCGACGGCATCGAGATCGGCGGCCAGCTGGACACGCGAGTGCAGATAGCCTTACAAGTGGACGATCTCGAGAACGCAGCGCGATCCGTCAAGGAGACCGGGGCCGATCCGATGGCTCCGGCGGTCGAGACCCGTGGGATCGCGACCAGCGGTTCCGTTCCAGGGACGGGCTGCAGGTGACCGTGTTCCAGTCGCCTTAGTGCACCGAAGGCGACGCCACATGGCCCGCCGCCGCGATGGCACGGCTGGCTTGGCGCCGGCCGGACACGGTGGTCCGCTGGTGGCGACCGCCGTGCTGGTGGTCGCGCTGTGGCTGGTGTGGAGTACGGCGTTTGTCGCGATCAAGGTGGGACTGCGGTACTCCGACCCGGCCATGTTCACCTTGATCCGCGTCGGTATGGCGCTGGTCTCACTGCTGGCGGTGGTCGTCGCGGAGCGGAGGCTGCGGCGGTTGCGTGACCCTAGGCTGCACCGGTTCGGGCTGCCGCTGGGCGCGGTGAACGTCGTCGGCTTCCTGGTGTTCCAGAATCTCGGGCTGGCCGACGCGCCGGTCGGCGTGGGCGCCGTGCTGATCTACACGATGCCGTTCTGGGTCGCGCTCGGCGCTCGGCTATTCCTGGCCGAACGGCTGACTGCGGTCCAGGTGGCTGGCATGGCGGCGGGCTGGCTGGGCGTGGTGATCGTGGTGGCGGGTGAACTCGACCTCGGCGGGACGCCGGTCCACGCGGTGGTATTCCTGCTGCTCAGCGCTCTGTCCTGGGCCGTCGGCACGGTGCTGTTCAAGCGGGTCCCTACGGACATCGCGCTCCTCGACCTACTCCTGGTGATGAACGGGTACGCCCTGGTGCCGATCGCCGCGCTGGCGGTAGCCGCCTCCGGACATCACGACTGGGGTCCCGCGCTGGCCGTAACGGGCCTTTGGGCCGGGGCGGGCGCGAGTGTGGGCGGCCTGGGGCTGCAGTTCGCGTTGTTGCGCCGTGGGAAGGCAGGGGTGGTGAGCACCTGGATCTTTGCTGTGCCTGTGCTGGCGGCTGCGCTCGGTGTGCTGTTCCTGGACGAGACGGCACACCTCGCGCTGCTGCTGGGTGGCGTCGCCGTCGCCGTCGGCATCTACCTCGTCAACAAGTCCAGTAACAGCAAGGACCGCTGACCACTGCCTGCTCAAGTCACGGGCGTGCGGCAGCGTTCCCGACGCCCGATGCGAAGCAATCCCCAACAGCCCCTCGGGTGTCGACCTACATCGAGGAATCCTCGAGGAGGCGCCGCGCCATCCGGCTTCCCATGGCACCAAGGCCGATGAACGCCACTGCAGTCACGGGATTGGGCCGTGCGCCTGCATCGGGTAAATACCTCCATGGCTTGGCCGGTCAACGCGACATACGAGGAGCTCATCTTGCGAGCAGAGAGCGTATCATCACAAATAGTATATCGATATGTTACGAAGATTCGAGGGCTTGCCGAGCTAGCGGGAGTGATTGCCATCCATGCCGTGGGTGGTTTCGCCGGCCTCGCAGAGGAGTGAAGGCGTGATGATGTCATGGGAGATCCGCCGAGCCCGCACAGGTGAAGCCGCCGAGATTGGGCGGCTCGTCCGGGACGCCTATGCCATTTATGTGACACGAATCGGCCGTCATCCCGCGCCGGTCTTGTGGGACTACCACGCTCTGGTTGCCGCCGGTCAGGTGTGGGTCGCGGACTCGGCCGGTACGGTTGTCGGGGTCGTGGTGTTGCGGCCGCACGAGGGTGTGCTGCAGCTGGAGAACGTCGCGGTCGCGCCGATCGAACAGCGCCAGGGAATCGGCCGTGGCCTAATCGCCTTTGCCGAACAGCGCGCCCGCGAGCTGGGACTCTCGGCAGTCACGCTCTACACCCACGAGCGGATGGAGGAGAACCAGCGGCTGTACCTGGCGCTCGGCTACGAGGAGACCGGGCGCGGGACCGAGGACGTGTTCTCGCGAGTCTACTTCCGCAAACGGGTCGGGCAGTCCGCGGCCGAAGACCCACGGGTCCTCCCGCTGGCCCTGGCCGAGCTGACCTTGCCGTCGAGCGAGCGATGGCCGCCGGGCAAGCCGTTCCCGATCGTCGCCCACGCCGTCACCCACCGGGACGGTGTCTTCCTGTTCGATACCGGGATCGGGACGGGCAACCCTGAGGTCGAGGAGCTGGTCTCGCCGCGACGCCGCCCGCTCGACCAGGCACTCGCCGAGCATGGAATCGCTATGGCGGACGTCACCGCTGTCGGGAATTGTCACCTGCACGCGGATCACGGCGGCCAGAACGGATTGTTTCCCGGGCGTCCGATCTTCGTCCAGCGTTCCGAGTGGGCGAAGGTCCACGAGCCGGACTACACCATCCCCGAGTGGATCGACGTCCCCGGGCTCGCGTACGAGCTGCTGGACGGCGACGCCGAGGTCGCTCCCGGGCTCCGGGTGATCGCGACACCGGGACACACGCCTGGCCACCAGTCCCTCGTGGTCGAGACGGCCACGGGCCCGGTTCTGGTCACCGGGCAAGCTGTGGAGCAGCTTACCGAGTGGAACGGGGCCACCGACGAAATGGACTCGGGCGTACCCGCGCTCGGCCAGGACGGCCGCGATGACTACATCGCCTCCGTCGAACGGCTCCGGTCGATCAACCCCGTGCGCGTTCACTTCGTCCACGACACGTCGATCTGGGAAGGCACCCCGTGACCGGCCGAGGCGCCGGGTCGGGGTATCGCTCGTCTGCTGCCTCTGGAGTGGTCCTCGTTAGGGCGGGTGAAGTCGTCGACCCTTCGTGATCACCGAAGGGGCCGGGCCTGGGAGGGACGCGATGACGCGACTGCTGCGGGCCTGCGCTTCGCCGGCGCCTTGAGCTGTACTTGGGGCACTTCTACGAGCACTGGGCCGGTCACGAGCGAATCACGCCCGAGGAGTTGGACGTCGTGACTGAGGCCTACGCGCGCCCGGGAGCGTTCGCATCCAGCATTGGTGGTATCGGGCTCGGGCAGCCCGTCGTAGCCGGTCCACGGTTCCAACGCCCGTTGAGATCCCCCCACAGTCGCGCTCTGGGGCGACAGCGATCCGATGCGACCGCTTGACCACCGCGAGGGATTCGAGCTGGCCTACCCACGGTCGCAGAGTCGGGTGCTACCAGGTGTCGGACACTTCGTTCCCGCCGAGGCGCCCGAGGCGGTCGTCGGGGCGATTACCAGCCTCACATAAGCCGAACTGAAGACGTCGACACCGAGGCTCTGTAACTCGGACCCGATTGAAAGATCGGGCATACGGACGTCGTCCGGCACCAGGTACCTAGGGCTGCGTGCGATGGTCGTCGCGCCAGGCGAGCCAGTCGCGCAGGAGGCCGAGGTCATACCGCGGCCCGGTGGCGCTGATCGCAACCAGGCCCACGCCGGCCTTGATGAGACCATCCGCCACCTCGTCCGGCGGCCGCTCAACCTGTACCGACCGGGTGACCTCGGCGGGGTCACGCCCAAGCTCCGCGCACCAGCGGTCGAGCACCTCGCACTTGTGGGCGATAGTGGCGGCATCGCCGAAGCCGTGCCAAATGTCGGCGTGCTGGGCCGCATAGCGCAACGTCTTCCGCTCGCCGCCGCCGCCGACCAGGATCGGAATCTTCCGGGTGGGAGCCGGGTTCAGTTTGCTCCACCGATTCTTGATGCGCGGCAACGCCTCGGACAGCACCGCGAGCCGGCGGCCGGCCGTGCCGAACTCGTAGCCGTACTCCCGGTAGTCCTTCTCGAACCATCCGGCGCCGATACCGAGGATTAGCCGCCCGCCGCTGATGTGGTCCACAGTCCGCGCCATGTCAGCGAGCAGCTCGGGGTTGCGGTAGCTGTTGCACGTGACCAACGCGCCGATTTCGACCTTAGACGTCGCCTCGGCCCACGCCCCGAGCATCGTCCAGCACTCGAAATGCTTGCCGTTGGGCGGACCGCCGAGCGGGAAGAAGTGGTCCCAGTTGAACAGAATGTCCACGCCCGACTCCTCCGCATCGGCGACCGCGCGTCTGATCTCGGAATAGTCAGCATGCTGTTGTTGAAGCTGGACTCCTATACGTATGTTCGTCATCACCTGAGCGATCCTCGATGTCACCCGTGCCCCGGTCCCGGGGCCACATTTCGTTACACTATCAATCTAGTGTTCAACATGGAACGTATGCTCAAAGCGTGGTCTGCCCTTATAGCCAAGAACGGGAGCGGCGCGTACGCAATGACCGGCAATCGCGCGTGCTGTCAGCAGGAGGTGATCAATGATCGTCCTGGCTCACATCAGCGACTTGCATTTCGACGGCAGCCATCGGAACGCAGAGCGCGCCGAGCGGGTGATGTCCTACCTCAACGACCTTGCAACGCCACCCGACGCGGTGCTGGTCACTGGCGACATCGCCGACCATGGCCTGCCCGAGGAGTACGAGCAGGCACGCAAGATCCTCTCCTCGCGCCACGTGGTTCTCACCTGCCCGGGCAACCACGATCGGCGGCGTGCCTACGCCCAGGTGCTGCTCGGGCAGCCCGGCGTCGACACTCCGATTAACGACGTACGCCGGATGGCCGGCGCGATGTTCGTGCTCTGCGACTCGACCATCCCGGGCCGGGACGACGGCTCCCTCGCCGACGAGACGCTCGCCTGGCTGGACTCGGTGCTGGCAGGCACGTCCCCTGACACGGCAGTCTTCGTGTGCTTCCATCACCCGCCGGTTACCTTGCACAGCCCATTCATCGACCAGATCCGGCAGCGTGGCGAGCAGCGCCTCGCCGAGATCATCGCCAGCCATCTACAGGTCGTCGCCGTGCTGTGCGGGCATGCCCACACACCGGCGGCCACGACCTTCGCCGGACGGCCGCTGCTCGTGGCACCGGGCGTTGTCTCAACACTTAGGCTGCCATGGGAGCGCGGCCACGGACTCGACCACTCCCTGCCCCCTGCGATGGCTTTCCACATCCTCGACGATGACCGGCGGCTCACCACGCACTACCGGATCATCACCTGATCGTGGTTGTCGCGTCGGGTCCGGGTTGGTGATCTCCATCCGACGCTCGTCGCTATCTACCCGACCATGCCGGCCGTCGCCGACTCAACCAAAACTGTGACCGTGCAGTGCAGCGGCTCAGCGGTCGGAAGGTACGGTCGACCATCCTGGTCGGTCATCTTGAAATACGCCGCGCTGGACCTGGCGACATCCGGACACGTCAGCTCGACCTTAATCACCACGCTTGCTCCGGGACGGACGTCGCCGACCTCAACGCGAACTGGTGAGCGCAGCCACCCAGGTACCCCCGGTCTGCCTTGCCTGGTAGGCCAGCGTTGCCGCCAGGGAACAGGGCCTGCGTTTCGCACCGTCCAGGTCTTCGCGAACGTCGCCCCTGCTGGCATGATCGTGCCGTCCGGGACGGTTTCGGCAACCAACACAGACCGGTCACGGGCGTCGTACGCGGCCGGAACGCTCCCACCGTTGGCAAAACCCGACCCGGCCGGTCCACCTCCTGGGCATGACACCCGGCGCAGGTTGTCCCGCTGGTCCGACCGGCTGACCTCGCGGTCGATCCGAACCGCCTCTTCCAGATCGGCCAGCTGCTGAAGCACCGCACCGCCGGCGCCAAATGTCGAGTCATACCACGTCACCAGGCTACGGCTGGGTTTGGTAAACCCCCGCTCAACCCGTGACAAATGACTCTTGCCCCACCCCGACGCCTCCGCTGCTTCCCCCAGCGAGACCCCGACGCCCTGGCGCAGCTCCCGCATCCGCAGTCCCAGGATCCGCCATGCCTCAACCGGCCGCACCGCCTACCCCCAACACCAGAAGCTCGTTGCCTCTTAAGCGCGAGGAAGTGCCCGCGAGGGCAAGGCCGCGTCCGGACGTCACCGTGCAGGATCAGGCATCGTCGCCGGATAGTCCCGAACTCCGACCAGACTTCGCAGTCACCGGGCGCGCTCAAGGCCAGTTGGCAACTTCGTTACAGTATCAAGATACTATCGATATGGTACGTATCTCTCAAGATCAGTGGTGCTCGCCCGAGACCCGAGCCGGACCAGGAGGGCCAGACGGCCAGACTGCCGGACGGTGTCCAGTAACAACTTCAGAAACACTGTTACAGTACGTACGTGGTCGACCGACTGAGGATCAAGGACCGCTCGGCTGCGGGGATTGTGCGAGCCTTGGAGCACGAGATCGACCGTGGTGGACTGCGCTCGGGGGATCTCGTGCCACCGGTCCGCCGGATGGCAGACCAGCTGGGTGTCAGCCCGGTGACGGTGGCCGCGGCGTATCGCACGTTGGCTGTTCGAGGATTAGTGACGGGCGCTGGTCGCCGAGGGACTCGGGTGACCGCCCGATCGCAGGCACTTCTTGCCTTGCCCGACCCCCCCATCCCGGCGGAGGTGCGCAACCTCGCGCAGAGCAACCCCGACCCTGACCTACTACCCTCGATTAAGGCGGCGCTGCGGAAGGTTCCGTCCAAGGCCGGGCTCTACGGTGATCAGTCTCCCCTGCCCGAGCTCGTCGACTTGGCCACCCGCTCGTTCGCGGCCGACGGAGTCGACGCGAGCGCGATCGCGGTGGTGGCTGGCGCACTCGATGGCATTGAGCGGGTGCTCGCCATCTACGCTCGACCCGGCGACCGGGTCGCGGTCGAGGACCCAGGCTTTGCCCGCCTACTCGATCTGGTCACCATGGCCGGGCTCGTACCGGTGCCCATCACCGTCGACGACCGCGGCCCGCAGCCAGAGTCCCTGCAGCGCGCGCTCGCGCAACGGGTTGCCGCGTGCATCATGACCCCACGAGCGCAGAACCCGACCGGGGCGAGTATCGACGCGGACAGGGCCAAAGAGCTGCGCGCGGTACTGTCAGTCCACCCAGAGGTCCTGCTGATCGAGGACGACTACATCGGTGCCGTCGCCGGCGTCGACTATGTCGGCCTTACCACGGGCGGACCGGAACACTGGTGCGTGGTGCGGTCGATGTCCAAAATCCTCGGCCCAGACCTGCGCGTCGCGATCCTCACCGGCGACGACTACACCGTCCGCCAGTTGACCATTCGGCAGCGCATCGGCACCGGCTGGGTGAGCCACATCCTGCAGTCACTGGTCGCAGCGCTGCTGCAGGATCCACGATCCGCGAAGGTGCTCGATAAGGCAACCCGCACCTATGACAGCCGCCGCCGCGATCTGCTGAACTCGCTTCACTCCAACGGGGTGCCTGCGTACGGCGTCAGCGGGCTCAACGTCTGGATACCTGTCGCACACGAGGCGTTGGTGGTCCGCAGGCTCCTTGACGGTGGTTTCGCGGTGGCGGCCGGCGAACGGTTCCGCCTGGACACACCGCCGGCCATCCGTATCACCATCGCCGACCTCCAGCCCGGCGAAGCCGAACAAATCGCCGATCTGCTCGCAGCAGACACCCGCGCCTTGCGCACGCTCCCCGCGTGATCTCTTCCACGTCCCAAACCAGCCTAGATGGCGACAATGTCCATGGACGGTCCAGTCATGGCTCGAGTGGCCGACCAAACAGCAAGATCGTGAGGTTTTACGAAAATTCCGGTCGGCATGGTCGCGCGGCACCAATCGCTGCAAGCGGTGAACCGGGGGAGCATCGGCGCGTTCCATCAAGCCAACCGGCGGGGCATGCGCTGACCGTCGCCCGGCTCGGTTTGGCATCGTGGTCTCCCACGTCGGAGCGGTAGTGGCCGCGGGCCGCGATCGTCACGAATCCGGCCAGGGCGGGAGTTCTCACCGCTCCATGTGCCGATGAGCCCGTGCGGCACCCGCCGAGACTGGAGCAGCGGGGGGTGCACGGTGTACCCGAGCGAACCCCTTCCAGCGCGTTGCCTAGTTGGCCAACCGATCCGCGTCCTGCTCCACTTGCGGAGTATCGACCGCAAGTGACCAGGTCACCTAGCGTTCTGGCAACTGCGGTCGCGTCGATGGCCTGGCCGGTATGCACGGCCGGACCCACCCCCGTTGGTCCGCTCGACGAAGGCTTGGCTCCGAGGGATCCCCCGCCCCCGGGACCGCCTGTCGCGGATCAACGTGGGGTCCTGGACGGTAGCGATGCACGCGCCACGTGGAATTTCTGGTTCCGTCTCCATGGGAGGGCAGCACCGTCGACCATTCATCGAGAGTCGCCATTCTTGCCCTCGCTCTTCCCCTCGGCGACCGTGAAGGGATCAGCTGTGCCGAAGGCCCACGGAGTGATCTCGCGGATGAAGGTTGTCGGGAAGCCAACTTCGATGGGAGCCGCGGCCTCCAGCCGTCCCGTGATGTCAGGCGGGAGTTCGAACTTTACCGCGCCGAGGTTGTTGATGAGCTGGTCGACGTGACGGGCGCCGACGATCGGATGGATGGCCGGTGAACGCGCCCGCGTCCATGCGATAGCAACCTGGGACGCGGTAACGCCGAGCTCGTCGGCGACGGCCTGGACCTCGGCTGCGATGCTGCGCTGATCGTCGGTCAGCGATGCGGGGTCGATCCGGGTGCGCGGCCCAGGGCCACCTGGTTGCGTGTACTTGCCGGAGAGGATTCCCCCAGCGAGCGGTCCCCACGCCGCCACGGCCATGCCGTATGCCTCGGCCATAGGAAGCAGGTCACGTTCGATGTCACGCTGCACGAGGCTGTACGGGACCTGAAGCCCAACGAACAGAGTCCAGCCGCGCCATTCGGCAAGCGTGTTCGCGCGCGACACGATCCACGCGGGCGTGTCGGAGATGCCGATGTAGAGGATGCGTCCCGCGCGGACCTCATCGTCGAGGGCGCGCATGGTCTCCTCAATGGGGGTGTGTCGATCCCAGACGTGCACCCAGCACACGTCGAGGTAGTCGGTGCGCAGCCGGCGAAGGCTGCGGTCAAGGGACAGCCGCAGGTTCTTGCGGTGGTTGCCCGCGGCGTTCGGGTCATGGCGATCGCGCGAGACCGTGTATTTGGACATCACCACGAAGCGGTCGCGACGCCCGACGAGGAGCTCTCCGAGAATCTCCTCGCTCGCCCCGTCGCGGTAGTTGCTCGCGGTGTCGACGACCGTGCCACCCGCGTCGGCGTACGCGTCGAGTATCCGGCGACACTCCTCAGGGGGAGCGCCGACCCCGCCCTGCTCGCCGAATGTCATGGTGCCCAGGAATAGTTCCGAGACCCGCAGGCCACTCCGGCCGAACAAGTGGTAACGCATCACGCTGCTCCCGACCCGGTGTGTCGTTCTCGCTTGGGCGACCAAGCCAAGCTGTTCTCATCGGCTGTCTTCACGATCAACCTCCGAATGCCGCAATCGCGGCTGCCTTGACCTCCTCCGCGGGGACATCACGGAGGTGCTGGGAGAAGCCCCAGCGATGGCCAAAGGGATCGATGATCTGCCCTTGGCGATCCCCCCAGAAGCTGTCGCCCAGCGGGACGAAGACCTCTGCACCCGCTTCAAGGGCGCGATCCCAGACAGCGTCCACGTCCCCCACCGTCAGGTAGAGGGCCATATACGTCCCCCCGAGGGTTCGAGGCGAAACGATCCCCATATCCGGAAATTCGTCGGCCAACATCAGCCGCGCCTCGCCAAACCACAGCTCGACCAGCAGCTTGCCGTTCGGCAGTTCGATCCGCAGGTCTTCCCTGGCGCCGAGGACCGTCGAGTACCAGGCCACGGCCGCCGCGCCGTCGTGAACCACGATGTGGGGGGTGATCGTCTGCGTGGTGGCTGGGATGGTGTCTTGCTCAGTCATGATTTCTCCCTCCGTCGAGTCCTCTCATCCGAGGGCCCGCAGGCTCGCCTCTCTTGCCGCTGGACGGACGTGACCGGTGTCCGCTCGGACCGGGACTGCCCCTTGTACCTTCGCCTTGCACACAAACTGGAAGCGCATCGGTTCCTCCTCACGGGATATGTCCGCCGTCGATACCCTGGGCCCAGCGGCGACGCCCGCGATGAGTACCGCTGTGGCTGCTGCCGCTCCCAACGCGGTGAGTGCGCCGAACCCTCCGGCGGAGACGATCGGGCCTGCGGTAGGTGCCGCTACCGCCGCCGCGGTGCTCATCGCGACCTCCCCGATCCCTTCGGCCTGCGCTCGCGCGGACCCGTGGACCGACGCCGCGAGCATGGCACTCCCGCCGACGATTCCGCCGTTCCATGCGATCCCCACCAGCAGCAGAAACGCCGTGACCGCCATCGATCCGTCCAGGTCGACGAATGCACCCCAAACGCCGCTCGCGGCCAGCAGGAGTGTGCCGCCGGCCGCTACGGGGGCAGCGCCGATGCGGTCGGCGAGCCAACCGGTCAGGAGCGAGGGCGCGAACATGCCTGCCACGTGGATGCTCACAATGGAACCAACGGCACCCAGGTGGTGACCGTGTTCGATCAATTGCACCGGCGCCACGGCCATGATTCCCACCATCACCAGGTTCGTGGTCGCGAGGATGGTCAGGGCCAGGCGTGAGGGTTTCGATCGCAGGCTCTGCATGACTGCTTCGTGTATCCGGACCTCGCGTCCCCGGACCAGGTTGCTTCGTCCGAGATCGGGGGCAGCGCGACGAAGCCCGACTCCCGTGGTCGCAGCGGCTATCAGGAAGGCTGGGGCGGCGATGACGAACAGCCCCGTCAGTCTGGGTAGGCCCAGGAGCGCCGCCAGCCATCCGGTTGGAGCGAGCAGGTTGGGGCTTGCGACTGCGCCCACAGTCGCGGCCCACAGAATTGTCCCGACACCCCGGCCACGGGCGCCCGGGCCGGCGAGCTCAGCGGCCGCATAGCGCGACAGGAAAACTGCCGCGCTCGCAGTTCCGAGGAGGAGGGTTCCCGCGAGCACGACGACGAGGCTGCTGACGATGGCGCCACCGATCACGATGACGGCACCGACACTGCCGACCGCATACCCGAGTGAGAGGCCGGACCCGCGACCGCGCAGGCTCGTGCGACGGGAGATCGCGATTGCGCCGACCGCTGCTCCTCCGATCAAGACACCCAGCGGCAAGCCCGCGACAGCCTCGGAGCCCACTATGTCTGCGGCGAGCAGAGGTCCCGCCGCACCGCCGGCACCCAGACCGACGCTGCCGATCACGGTCGCCGCCGCGAGGAGACGCAGCGACACTGCTGCCGCGGCGGTTCGTGGGTCGTCCGGGAGTGCGCGGATCGTCATGTGCCGAACGTACGAATCCCCGGTTCCTGGGCTCTTGGAAGAAACGGACCTCTTGGGTACGCGGCCGGCCTACCACTTGCCCAGCAACGCCTCTTTGACGACGACGAACGTGCAACCTAACGGCGCATAGATGATCTGACCGAAAGTGGCAGGCTGCCTCGATCCAGGTAGGGTGCTCGAGACCGAGCGGGCATCACGTCGGATTCTCGTCGCGCGGTCAGGAGGAGGGCCTGGCGCAGTGGTGCGAAAGACGTGGCGTGATCGTGATTCGGCCCGCAGGTGCGCCGCAACTCCGAAAGGAGACCTTTCGGGGCGAGGCCAGTGAGCCGGGAGCACTCGTGGCTCATGTGTGCTTGATCGGAGTAGCCAGCGGCCGCCGCGAGGCGACCGATCGTGAGATCGGCAGCGTGGCTCGCGTTCGCGAGCGCCAGGAAGCCCTGGAAACGCAGGATGCGTTGCATGGTCTTTGGGCCGAATCCGAACGTAGACAGAAACCGTCGTCGCAGCTGGCGCGGCGAGATGAAGAGCTCGGAGGCGGTGTCAGCCAAATGTATTGGCTGCCATGGTTGCACGCGGCGGAGCGCTTCTGCGACCAGGAGATCGGGGTCGCGAGCGGCACTATGCCTCGTGAGGATCTCCTGCTCGAGCAGCCTGGCCGCATCCTCTGCTGCGGGCGCTTCGAGAAGCCGTTCGGTGAGCGTGACCGTGCGGCGTCCCCAGAGGATGTCTGCGCCGACCTTCAGGTCGACAAGTTCGGCACCGGTCGCAGCGAGGATCCGCGGGGCGACCCCGGGATGAAGCCGCACGCCAACGACGGTCCGACCAGGAGCCAGTCGTTCTAGCGTGCTCTCTCGCCTGGGTCCAGCCACCAGGACCTGACCGGTGTCATGGATGTACGCGATCTCGGCGCATCCGTTCGGGACCGTTCGGTGCTCGAACGCGGGGCCGTCGCTCGAAGCCTGGAGTGTCCAGACGCACGAGACGAGCTTCCTGAGCTCCGGTCTGGGCGGTCGTTCGCTGTAGCGCTGACTACCGAACACCGCATCAGCTCCTCGAGTGGACTCACCCAGTTCTACAGGGGCTCCACCGTCGGGTCATCTTGAGAAATCACTCCAAATTGGAACCGTACATCCAAGTTTTTGACACTGTACATATCTGCATGCCCGAGTCTGAAGACTAAGTGCCGTGGGTGAAACTGCCGCACAGGGATCCGCGCCTGTTTCAAGTGCGTGCGTGCGGTCGTGGCGGTTCCCCCCGCTGAGGTTCTGCGATGTGTGATCACGCCCAGCAGAGCTCTTGGCCAGTGCCGACCGACCGCACTCAACGTGCGTACCTAGGCTCGGCACCGATGCGCCGAGGATCAAGCCTCGGGCATGGATCGACCTCCCGGCGACGTCGTCCTCAACCCGGTTTGGCGGTGCGGCTTCTCCCGGCGTGGACGGGGGTCTATGGTCAGCGATGACGCTCCTTGACAGCTGGAGGTGCTTAATGTTACGGCGATCAGCGGTGGGGGTCCTGGCGACTGCCCTCGGTGCAGCCACCGTCCTCAGCTCAGGAGGTTCGGCGTCCGCGGTAGGTGCAGATGTCCGGCTCAGCAACGACGCCCCCGGAACCGGCGGCTACGTCAGTAACTACACGATGGTCACGGGCCAGCCGTACACGGATCCGGTGCTGACGGCCTGCTCACAGAGTCGCGGGCGGCAGAACGAACCCGCCGTGGCGGTCGACCCGCGCAATCCAAACGTCGTGATCGGTAGTTCCAACGACTACTGCGGGGTCTTTCAGGCCAACGGGTCCTTCCTGGGAGTGGGCGTCGTGTGGCTGGGCTACTACCGGTCGGAGAATGCCGGTAGTTCCTTCACGAGTTCCCTGGTGCCCGGCTACCCGGGAGACACCTCGCCCTTCGCCGCCAATGCTCATGTCCGCACATCCGGTGCCGGCGACCCGGTGCTTGCCTGGGACCGGTTCGGTCGATTGTTCGCCGGGTCGGAGAGCTCAGGTGACCCGGCCGGCACCGCCAAGACCTTCGGAGACGTCTGGGTTGCCACCTTCGACAACCCCGGCGGAACCGGCGGGGCGACCGTGCAGGACGGGAAGCGGTTTGTCCGAACGGTCACCGTGGCGCAAGGCTCGGCCGCGCCAAACCTGCTCGGCAAGTTTCATGACAAGACGGCGATCGAGGTCGACAGAACCGGCGGCTCCTGCGACGGCACCGTGTACTTCGCCTGGGCGCGATTCACCGGCAACACGCCCAACGGCTTCAACTCGAGCGTCTACGTCGTCCGCTCCACCGATCACGGTAGGACGTTCAGCTCGCCGCTGAAGATCAGCCAGACGGTCCACGACATCCAGTTCCCGGACATCTCGATCACCGGTGACGGCTCGGTCTTCATCACTTACCGGCAGTTCGCGGACGTGCGGAGCCATCAGCAGCAAGACGCGATCGCATACAACGTGTCGCGCAACTGCGGTCGCACGTTCAGCGCACCGCACCGGATTACCGGGTTCGAACCGTACGACCCAACCGACATCGCCGACCCGCAGCCGGTAGGGGCGGCGCCCAAGGCCGGCGGTGGTGAGTCACCTGAAGCGATCGAGGAACGGGCCGTGGGATCGGTGGCGGGATCCTGCGGCGACTTCGCCGCCCACTGCGCGTCCGGATACACCTTCATGCGCGGTGGCACGCAGATCCGGTCGACCGCCGACCAGGGCGATAAGGCGCACCAGTACGTCTACCTGGTCTACGACCCGTCGATCCCTGGCACAGAGGTCCCCAGCGGCACCACATACGACTCGATCACATCGGCGGACCTGCCGGAGAAGTACCACCACGGTATCGGCAGCGTCTCCGGCATCTATTTCCTGCGACTCAATGGCAGCAACGGTACGCACACGGCGCCGGCGCTCATCGACGACCCACGCACTCGCGGTGGCCTTCAGCGGTTCCCTGACATCTCGGTGGATGCGGGACAAGCACACGTCCTCTGGTGGGACAGCCGTAACGACAGGTGCTTCGACCCCAGGCGACCGCTAGGCAACTGCGCAGACCGCACGGTGGTGCCTTCGCTGGATGTCTTCGCCACCCAGGCGTCCACCGCGACGCTCGCCTGGACCCCTGCAGTCAGGGTGAGTGACGTGACGACCAACCCGAACTACGAGCAGTTCGGTGGCCGTAGCTTCCCGTTCGGGGGTGATTACCTGTACATCTCCTCGGTCGGCTCGTTCTCCTATGGGACGTGGACCGACTGGCGAAACGTCGTTCAGGGCACCGACCCACGCGAGGGCGCCGGCGACGAGGACGGCGCTACGGCCGACGTCCATCAATGCAGAGTGCAGAACCCCGACGGCAGCTGGGGCCCCGACACCTGTCCATATGCGGGCGGGCTGGACCAAAACATTTACGGCGATACAACACCGTAAGCGGCTGGAGCACCGAGACGGACGGAGTCTCCCGTAGCCGCAGACGCCGGGGGTGAGGGCAGGTTGATCCTCGCTCCCGGCGTCGCCATCTGCGTGAGTAGTCAGACGTGTAGCGAAGCGGCAGGACGACGCGCCGACGGCAAGCCAGCTCTTGAAAGGGTGCTCCGGTCGAGCCTAGGGCGACGGGGCCTGCCAGGCCATTGCGTGACGGCGGCGACCCTCTGGCGAGGCACTTCGTCACGGCGCCGGCACCTCTAACTTCCCACGCCGTGACGGAATGCCGACCTGGCGGATTCACCGCCGACGACACGGACCCACCTGGCGCTGGGCGGCGTCAGCCGTCGCGCCCGGCACCGCGATCGGGTGCGCTCATGTCCCCGGTCCCGGGCGTGCCATCGGCGAGCCCGTAGCGCAGGTACACGGTGCCCTTCGGACCGGCTACCGGCGGTTCGAGGAGTGTGACGTTCGTGGGCACCGCGCCACCGTCGAACACCTTCTTCCCGACGCCGAGCACGACCGGGTGTACCCAGAGGTCGATACGGTCGAAGAGCTTCTCGCGCAGGAGGGTCTGCACCAGGTTCAGGCTTCCGACGACTTTCACGTGCTCGTGCCGGTCACGGATCTCGCGCACCGCGCCGGCCAGATCCGGGCCGAGCTGCGTCGACCGGGCCCACGAGAGGTCGGGCCGGCCGCGGGAGGCCACGTACTTCGGGACGTTGTTGAACAGCGTGGCGATCTCGTTGTCCTCGCCGCCCTCCTGGTACGGCCAGTAGGCGGCGAAGATGTCATACGTCCGCCGGCCGAGCAGGAGGGCGTCGGTGCCCTCATACGCGGCACTGACCTGCGCCCCGGCGACCTCGTCCAGCAGGGGCGCCTGCCAGCCGCCGAACGGGAACCCCACCGGGTCCTCGTCGGGGCCGCCGGGCGCCTGCCCGACGAGGTCGAGGGTTGCGAACAGCTCGATGTGGATGAGGCCCAT
>JBKOZJ010000109.1:0-11641 GCA_046725875.1 Actinomycetota bacterium | reverse complement strand
CCGGTCTCGTCCGGGGGAGCATGCCAACCCAGCGCGGCCAGTTGGGCGCGGACCTGGGCTCCGAGCGGCGCCCGGCCATCTGGCGGCAGGTCCGGGAGCCGCTTGGCGGTCTTGCCGGAAATCGCGGCCTTGATGGTCTCCGCGTGCCAGAAGCGGTCGGTGACCGGAGGCCCCATCTTGATCCCGAACGCGTTCCGGGTCTTGAGGTAGTCGACGAGCGGGTCGAGCCAGCGCTTTAGGTTTCCGTCTGCCCAGTCGATCGCCGGACCCTCTGGCAGATAGGCGAGATAGCGCCTGAGCCGCGGCACCTTGCGATACAGGACCAGCGCCGCGCCCTTGACCTGACCGAACTCGTCCAACCAGCCGACACTCTCGCTCCGCCACTCGCTTTTCACCTGCCCCCAGGCCGGGCACTGCAGGAAGCTCACCGAAGGCCGGGCCGCGATGAACGCCAGGTGCTCCTGCCTGGTGATGGGGTGCAGCCGAAGTGACATGCGGGTTGCTCCGAGGTCCGCGTGAGTCCTCCAGGGCTTGTCCCTGGCTCGGTTCCGTGCTGTGCGGGTCCGAGGCTACCCACCTCTGGCTTGCGGCACAGCTTGGACCGCGGGACTGCCTGGTGTGGATCCCTTCTGGGATCATGCATTCTCGCTGGATTGGCCTACGGAGATCCAGCGCGAGATGCGGTCGCCTCGTCAGGCTCCGTACTTGCGCAGGTAGGCCATGTCGGCCATGTGGCCTTCGGCGCCGCCCGGCGTTTCCACGACGACCGGTGTGCCCGCGGCGACGGCGATAGCACCAATCAGCTCCGGATCGATGTCGCCGTCCTCGATGTTGGAGTGGCGGTCGCGACCCGAGTCGAACGGATCGCGAGAGCCATTGGCGTGCACAAGATCGATCCGTCCGGTGATCGCCTTGACCCGGTCGACGACACCCTCGAGGTCGATGCCACCGGCGTACGCATGGCAAGTGTCGAGCACAAAGCCAACGTCGTGCTCATCGATCGCCTCCCACAGCCGGGCAATTGCGTCCAGCCTGCGGGCCATGGCGTTGTCGCCCCCAGCGGTGTTCTCGATGAAGACCGGGCAGCGCATCTCCAGCCGGTCGACCGTCTTGCGCCAGTTTTCGAACCCGATCGCCGCGTCGTCGCTCTTGAGTACGTGCCCGCCGTGGACGATGAGCGCCTTCGCGCCGATCTCGGCTGCGGCGTCGACGTGCTGCTGGAGGAGCTTGCGGCTCGGGATGCGAATGCGGTTGTTGGTTGTCGCGACGTTGATCAGGTAAGGCGCATGAACATAGAGATCGACTCCGGCGGCCTCGGCATCGGCCCGCATCTTAGCCGCGCCGCCTGCGTAGTTGATCACTGGTCCTTTGTAGCCCTGGGGATCGCCCAGGAAGAACTGCGACAGCTGCGCGTCGCGGATGCGCGCCTCCGCGATCGGGTCGGCCTGCTCAACGTGTGCCCCGATTCGCATGGGTCGAGCCTACGACTGGCAGCCGACAGTTCGGGGCGGCCGCACGTGAGGCACCCGTTCGATTTGGCATGAACGTGCCGTTCATGCCAAACCAGGACAGATCAACGGCACGTTGAGTCGAACCTATCGAGCCAATGTGCCGTTCATGCGAAACGGATGGGTCAGAGGAAGCCGCCGTGGGCCATGTTGAGGCCCCAGCCGACAAAGGCGGCGCCGATAAAGATCACATTGGCGAAGCGCTCCGCGGTCGTCGCGGAGATGAACTGAGCGTAGAAACCGATCAACGTGCCTGCCATCCCGAGCCACGATCCCACGGCATGCAGGTCGTCATCGAACGCACAAGCGATCGCGACCGATCCGAGGATCACGGTCAGGGCGGTCATCGTGTTCGCCAGCGGATGGCGCTGACCGTCGGTATTGAGGGTCGGGTGGGGGAGGTGGAACCGTCGGGCTGTCGCCTGTGCCATATCGGGCCTCCAGCGGAGATCACAGCCGCCTGTGCTGTGGACGAGGAGAGCGGTGCCACCCATGCCTGAGTCGGGATGGGGTGAGCGCGGTCGTCCCGGCCTTCCTGATCCTGACTGTGGACAGATTCCGCCGAGATTGCAAGGACGGCACCCGGAGCGGGTAGTCTTGCGCTGCTGTTCAGACGCAGTAGCCCTCCTGTCGCGGGTGGTCCGTGGCCGTTGAGTCCAGAGGAGGTGGGTTAACGCATGCGTCGTTACGAGGTGATGGTCATCCTTGACGCAGACCTCGAGGAGCGCACCGTCGCACCGAGTCTCGACCAGTTCCTCAATGTCATCCGCCAGGGCGGCGGCAACGTGGAGAAGGTCGACATCTGGGGCCGGCGGCGCCTCGCATACGAGATCGACAAGAAGGGCGAGGGCATCTATGCCGTCCTCGACCTGCAGGCCGAGCCCGCGGACGTCAAGGAGCTCGACCGGCAGCTCAACCTCAACGAGGCTGTGCTGCGCACCAAGGTCATCCGCCCGGATATCCGGTAGCTCTCAAGGAGGGGCCTCCATGGCAGCAGGCGACACCGTCATCACCCTGGTCGGCAACCTTGTCGACGACCCTGAGCTGCGGTTCACCCCGAGCGGTGCGGCCGTTGCGAAGTTTCGGGTGGCGTCCACACCGCGCTATATGGATCGGCAGACCAACGAGTGGAAGGACGGCGAGAGCCTCTTCCTCACCTGCAACGTGTGGCGGCAGGCGGCCGAGCACGTCGCCGAGTCCCTGCAGCGGGGCATGCGGGTCATCGTGCAGGGCCGGCTCAAGCAGCGGTCATATGAAACCAAGGAGGGTGAGAAGCGGACCGTGTTCGAGGTCGAGGTCGACGAGGTCGGCCCGAGTCTCCGCAACGCGACCGCGAAGGTGAGCAAGACGACCCGGACCAGCGGGACCGGCTTCGGCGGCAACGCCTCCCCGGCCGCGGAGGATCCGTGGGCATCGGCGACGCCAGCCGGAGACGGCTGGGGCGGCGGCGGGGCGAGCACCGACGAGCCGCCTTTCTAGGCACCCACGATTGGGCCTGATCTCCGTGGAGACCTTCGCGGGATCCCGTCCTCGGCGTTGGCGGTAATTCCTGCACGGACTTCGCTTCCTACAGCTCGACCGATGAGACACAAGACAAGAGAGCGTTTCTACAGGAGCACGTTTACTGATGGCAAAGATTCCAGTGCGCAAGCCGAAGAGAAAGGTTTGCGTCTTCTGCAAGGAAGGCATTTCGTACATCGACTACAAGGACACCACGCTGCTGCGAAAGTTCATCTCCGACCGCGGCAAGATCCGCGCCCGGCGGGTGACCGGCAATTGCACGCAGCATCAGCGCGACGTCGCGACCGCGATCAAGAACAGCCGCGAAATGGCGCTGCTGCCGTACACAAGCACGGCGCGCTGAGGCGGTGGCATCGCAGTGAAGCTCATCCTCAAGCAAGAGGTCACCGGGCTCGGCGGGCCGGGGGAAGTCGTCGAGGTGAAGGACGGCTACGGCCGCAACTACCTAATTCCGCGCGGCCTGGCCATCGCCTGGACGAAGGGTGGCGAGAAGCAAATCGACTCGATCAGGCGTGCCCGGGAGGTGCGCGAGATCGCCGACCAAGGCCGGGCCAGCGAGGTCAAGGGCCAGCTCGAGTCGCTGCGGGTCAGGCTGCCGGTCCGGGCGGGCGAGGGGGGCCGCCTCTTTGGCTCGGTCACCGTCGCGGACATCGTGGACGCGGTCAAGCGGGCCGGCGGTCCGGAGATCGACAAGCGCCGGATCGAGCTCGACGCTCCGATCAAGACCGTGGGCGCGCACAGGGTGACCGTGAAGCTGCACCCCGACGTCTCCGCCACGCTGACTGTCGACGTTGCCGCATCCTGACCTTGAGTAGAAGGGGCCTCTTGCTCCAATCCCATTGGAGCAAGAGGCCTGCATCGTTCGAACTGCCAGCCGGGTCAGCGGGTGGCGCCGGTAACGAGCCAGCGAGTGCCGTAGGCGCGGGTCGTCAGGAAGGCCAGCCGCGCGAGCATGAACACGCCGATCGCCCACCACAAGCCGGCGAGACCAAGGTCGAACGCGAGTACGGCGAGTGCGCAGGGGACGTAGGCGGCCATCGTCCCGACGCCCGCTAGGGCCAGGTAGCGGGCGTCTCCGGCACCGATGAGGACGCCGTCGAGTACGAAAACCACGCCGGCGACGGGTTGGAAGAGCGCGGCGATGAGGATCACTGATTCGAGCGCGGACCGAACTGCAGAATCCGTGGTGAAGAGCGGGATCAGCCAAGGTCGGACGGCAAGGGTGGCGAGTCCGGTGACCACGCCGGCGAGAACACCCCATTCGATCATCCGCCGGGTGGCCGCCCTGGTGGCGACGATGTCGGATCCACCAAGGTAGCGGCCGACAATCGCCTGGGCGGCAATCGCGATCGCATCCAGCGCGAAGGCCAGGAACGTCCAGATTCCGAATATGACCTGGTGGGCGGCGACGGCCACGGTGCCAATTCGGGTGGCCACGACGGTGGCGAGAGTGAGCACCACCCGGAGGCTGACGGTCCTCAGCAGGAGCGGTGCGGCGGCGCCCGCCGACGACCGGATGCCCGTCCAGTCGGGGCGTAGCGGGACAGCATCCCGCCGTGCACCCTGCACGACCACTCCCGTGATGACGGCCGCCGCGGCGAGCTGGGCGATTACCGTGCCGAGCGCAGAACCAGCGATGCCGAGCCCCACGCCGTACACGAGGAGCACGTTGAGCCCGATGTTGGCGAGGTTGGCGGCGACCGAAACCAGCAACGGCGTCTTTGTGTCCTGAAGGCCGCGGAGGACGCCGGTGGCCGCCAGTACGACAAGCATCGCCGGGACCCCGAGCAAGCTGATCCGGAGGTAGGTGGTCGCGTGGTCGGCGACCTCTGCCGCCGGCTCGAACCAGCCGATGACGGCGTCGGCGAGCGGAAGTCCGGCGACCGTGATCGCGGCGCCAATAATTACGGCCAGCCAGATGCCGTCGATTCCTTGCCGCAGCGCCGCGCCATGATCGCCGGCGCCGAGGCGGCGGGCCACGGCCGCGGTGGTTCCGTACGCGAGGAAGATGCATAGGTTGATCAGCGTGGTCAAGACCGTGCTCGCGATGCCGAGCCCGGCGAGCTGGGGAGTACCGAGGTGTCCGACGATGGCCGCGTCCGCGAGCAGGAAGAACGGCTCGGCGATGAGCGCGAAGAACGCCGGCACCGCGAGCCGGACGATCTCCCGGTCGTGCGGATGGCGCCACCGAGGCAGTGCCGTTTGGAGCCGCTGCATCAGGAGCGATCGGGCTTGGCGGCTATTACGGACACGATGGCAACGCTATCCAGCGCATTCCGCCCGGACTTTTTCCGGTCCACATGCTGTGCGGGGCGTGCCCTCAGGTCATGCTGCCTCCGCTAACCTCCCAGACCGGATATCCACAGTGGCCTCCCCAGCGAAGGCACAGGCTACCGGCCTTATCTCCACAGCGGTTCCACAACCTGCTGTGGATGTTGAGCTTCCCGGATCGGGCGCCGGGCGGGTACCTTCGGCTGCGGCCGTGCGGCGTGGCGACCACCGATATTCGAACACTGAATCGAAAATTGTCGGTGGGGTCCGGTAGCAATGTGCGCAGTGATCGGCTTGCGGACGTACGGGGGTGTCACCGGTGAGTGTGGTCGAGCTGCCGTCGGCGGTGCCGCCAGAATTCGAGCGGACGCCACCCCAGGATGTTGCGGCCGAGCAGTGCGTGCTGGGCGGCATGCTGCTTTCGAAGGACGCCATCGCCGACGTGGTCGAGGTGCTGCGTGGGCACGACTTCTACAAGCCCGCCCACCAGATGGTCTACGACGCGATCATCGATTTGTACGGGCGTGGCGAGCCGGCCGACGCCGTGACTGTGTCCGCAGAGCTGACCAAACGCGCGGAGATCAGCCGGATCGGCGGCGCTCCCTACCTGCACACGTTGATCTCCTCGGTGCCGACCGCCGCCAACGCCGGCTACTACGCGAAGATCGTCCGGGAGCGAGCCGTCCTCCGCCGGTTGGTCGAGGCCGGTACTCGGATCGTCCAGCTGGCCTACTCCAATGGCGCTGCTGACGACGTCGTCGACCAGGCACAGGCGGAGGTGTACGCGGTAACCGAGCGCCGGACCAGCGAGGATTACTTGCTGCTGGCCGAGATCATGGAGGGCACGCTCGACGAGATCGACGCGATCAACTCGCGTGGCGGTCAGCTCACCGGCGTTCCGACGGGCTTCGCCGACCTCGACCAGCTCACCAACGGCCTCCACCCCGGCCAACTCGTGGTCGTCGCGGCCCGACCAGCCATCGGGAAGGCCCTCGCTCTCGACACGCCACTGCCGACCCCGACCGGTTGGACCACAATGGGTGAGGTCAAGGTAGGCGATCAGCTCCTTGGGGCCGATGGTCGCCCGACCGCCGTGGTGGCGGTCTCTGAAGTGATGTTTGGTCGGCCGTGCTATCGGGTTGAGTTCTCAGATGGTGAGCGGATCGTTGCGGATGCGCTGCACCTTTGGAAGACGACAACCCGAGCAAGCAGACGGCAGAGTGAGCCGCGTACGACAGGCTACTACTGGTCAAATGAGCAACTCGCTCAGCTGCAGCGGGTGGCCTCTGCTGCGCTTTCTGAGCCCGACCGACTCGTGTCGACGACGGATTTGCTCGCCGAGGTAGGAGATTGCTTCAAAGCGGTCTTGCGCAGCTATGCAATCAAGCGCGTGCCCGCCGTGGGTCGGGAGCCTCGAATGAGGCGCCGCCGCGCCAACAAGCGCGGGGACATCAAAGAGTACGACACTCCAGTATCGGTGTACTCACGCCAGCAGCTACTCAAGGTTCTCCTTGATCGAGCTCGGCGGCCGATGGGAGCGACCAATATCCACGACCACAGCGCGCCAATCACTACTGAGCAGATCGCCCAGACTCTCTTCCACGAGGTTCCGTCCAAACGTCGGCTCAACCACGCCGTTAGGAACGCCGCCGCTCTCGAGCTGCCAGCGGCGGAACTTCCGCTCCCGCCATACGTGCTTGGAGCATGGCTGGGCGACGGCCACTCAACGGATTCGCGCTTGACGACTGCCGATCCAGAGATCGTCCAGAATATCGAGAGCTTTGGCATTCGCGTTAGAAAGAGCAGCGGCCGATACTTGTACCGCCTAAGCCTCCCCCAGCCGCCGCAACCGCCAGCGCGGCAATGCGTTGTATGTGGGAAGCAATTCACTCCGCGGACATCGCAGGTCAGGACATGTGGCCGCTCATGTGGCGGCCGCGCGCGATTCATGTCGGGACCTGTTCCGCCGCCGTCTTGCCCCGACTGCGGTGCTCCGTCGACCTTCGGGTTTGGGCCGTGTGCCGCATGCCGCGAGGATCATGGAACAGTCCGTGCACTCCTTCGAAAGCTTGGCGTCCTCCGCTACAAGCACGTCCCGCCCATCTACATGCGCGCCTCTGAAACGCAGCGCCGAGAGTTGCTCGCAGGCTTGCTCGATACCGATGGGACGGTGGTTCGGAGCAGTGGGACCGTGGAGTTCACCACCACCTCCGAGCGACTCGCTCCGGACATGTATGAGCTCATCGTGAGTCTCGGCTACCGCTGCAGGGTTCGCCGAAAGCATGTGAAGGGTCGTTCGGAGGCATCGTCAACTGCATTCACCCTTTCCTTTGCGCCGATGGAGGAAGTCTTCCGGCTGGAGAGGAAGAGGGTCCTGCAGGGGAAGAGGCGGTGGCAAAAGCGAGACTCGACAGCGACGAAGCGATACATCGCGGCCGCCGTCCCCATGCCCAGCGTCCCAGTCCGCTGCGTCCAGGTTGACAACACCAAACATTTCTACCTCGCGGGTCGAGGAATGATCCCTACACACAACTCGACCCTGGCACTGGATCTCGCTAGGTCGGCGTCGATCAAGCATGGTCAGGCAAGCTGCATTTTCTCACTGGAGATGAGCCGCAACGAGATCACGATGCGTCTCCTATCCGCCGAGTCACGGGTTCCATTGCATTCCATGCGCTCGGGAACAATGACGGATCAGGACTGGACCCGCCTTGCCCGGCGTATGGGAGAGGTTTCCAGTGCTCCGCTGTTCATCGACGACTCGCCGAATATGTCGATGATGGAAATTCGCGCCAAGTGCCGACGCCTGAAGCAGCGACACGACCTACGCCTTGTGATCGTCGACTATTTGCAGCTCATGACCAGTCCTAGACGTGTCGAGAGCCGCCAGCAGGAGGTTTCCGAGTTCTCTCGTTCATTGAAGCTCCTTGCTAAGGAGCTGGACGTGCCAGTGGTCGCGTTGTCGCAGCTCAACAGAGGTCCCGAGCAGAGGTCGGACAAACGGCCTCAATTGGCCGATCTTCGTGAAAGCGGATCAATAGAGCAGGATAGTGATCTGGTAATCCTTCTGCACCGAGAAGATGCCTACGAGCGCGAGTCGCCGCGGGCGGGGGAGGCGGACCTGATCGTGGCGAAGCATCGGAACGGTCCGACCGCAACGGTCACGGTCGCTTTCCAAGGCCACTACAGCCGTTTCGTAGGCATGGCCACTGGCTGACGTCGCCGCCCGGGCCAGAACGAGCCATCACCAGGTCGTCACGGTGATTGACGCCAAGGGGCGAGCCTGGCTGGACATGGACCGTCTCCGCAGAACAACGCAGCGGCCGGCGTTTCGCGGTCCCGATCTTCGGGGTAACACGATTCTGGATAGCTGAAGTGGGCTTCAAACTACGCCGTTCGGGTTGACTTCCCCCGGATTACGTCGTTCGAGTGAATAGGGAAGGAACCACACGACGCAGCATCTGGCGAGCGTATGGTGCTTGCGCGGCTTACGGTGCTTACGCGCCTCAGCGTTATGCGCAGTTCCGCGATTTGTGCCGAGCCGTAGGGGAGGGTGATGGCGGCGCTGCTCGACAAACTTCGGGTTCCGCACATGAAGCCGGACCAACTTCGACGCGTTCGCCTTTGGGATCGTCTCGACGATGCGGGGCGGCGCCGGGCAATCGTCGTGGCGGCACCGGCCGGATTTGGAAAGACCACCGCGTGCGCATCCTGGATCAACGAGGGGCGGGGTCCCGGCAAGGTGGCGTGGCTCACGCTCGACCGCGGCGACGCGGACAGAGGGCGGTTCTGGGAATGCGTGCGCGATGCACTTGGTGGGTTCGGGCCCGACCTTCCGGCCGGTCTCGACGATGCAGCCTACGAGCCGTTTCTCACCTCGTTCCTCACCGAGCTTGCGGCCGCAGCGGGACCTTTCACGCTTGTACTCGACGACATGCACGAGGTCGTCGACTCACCGGTGATGACCGACGTCGAGTTCGTGCTCCGTCATGCACCGCCTGGTCTCCACCTCGTTCTGGTCGGCCGGCGGATGCCAAACCTGCAGGCCGCGCGACTCCGGTTGGCCGGCGAACTAGAGATCATTACTGCCGACGAGCTCGCCTGCTCGCCAGGCGAGGCTCGTGAGCTTCAGCGATTGGGCGGGGTACGAGTCACCGACGACGAGCTCGAGGCCCTGATGCAGCGGACCGAGGGCTGGATCGCCGGTTTGCGGCTGGAGCTCATTGGCGGCGAGGTCGTGCGGGACTATATCCGCGAGGAGTTCCTCGACGATTTCGCTCCGGCGGTCCGCAATTTCCTCAGGCGTACGTCTGTCGTTGATACGTTCACCGCCGACCTGGCCGACGAGCTGGCCGGCACGGCCGATAGCGCGCACCTGCTCGAGCTGGTCAGCCGTGAGCAGGGCTTCATCAAGCACGAGGAGACGGCTGGGCGCGCAAGCTACCGCTATCACCCAATGGTCAGGGCCGTCCTGCGGGCCGAGCTCGAGTGTTACGCACCGGGCGAGGTCTCCGACCTGGTCACCACGGTCGGTCGGTGGCACACGCGACACGGCCGCCCGATGAACGCGTTCGAGTGCGCCCTTGCCGCTGACGACCATACCTATCTCAGTCAAGTGCTCGACAATGAGGATATCGGCCTGCTGACCGGCGAGCGCGGAGCGCAGGTCGTGCAGGCCCTGCTGGAGCTGCCGGTCTCGGAGTACGCCGCGTGCCCAGCGATCGCCGCGGCCGCCGCCGCCGCTCGGCTTCGCCATGGGGATCTGGCAGATGCAGAGGAGGCGCTCGATCATGGTCTGCGATCGGCGGTCGGCCACCGGAGGCGGACCGATCCGCTGCGGATCAAGTTCGCCGCCCTCCGCCTCGCGCTAGCGATCCAGACGGGCACCATGAATCTGGCCGACCTCGACGCGGCATGGCGGTCGGCCGAGCTTCCCGCCGACTTGCCCAGTGGCCAGGCGATAGACCGGGCACATGGCTGGCTCACCCTGCTCCTTGGAGTCTGCCATCTCGTGCGCGACGAGCTTCACCTCGCGCGGTGGGCGCTCCGACTTGCCGAGCGGGACTTCGGCCGAGTGGGACCGGCGCATCTCCACGAGCGTGCCCGTGGGTGGCTGGCACTCGCGGACGCGGTCGAAGGTCAGCTGGCGGCCGCGATGGAGCAGGCCGAGCGGGTCGGCGAGAGCAGCCCCGGGAGAGGCCTCGCACAGATCGCCCGCGCACGTGTCCTTCTCGAGCGGGGCGACCCGCTGGCCGCCGGCGAGGCCTTGGCGACCGAGCCCCTGTGGCCCGATGAGCCGCTCTTCGGCGAGCCGACGGCTGCGTTCGTGACCCAGTCGCTGACCCTTGCGGTCTGCCAGGCAAGCGGAGACCTGACGGGCGCCGGCACGGCGTACACCCGAATGCGGGAGGCAGCTGGGCCATATAGCGGGGTCGTCGACGCCGGCGTCCGAGTCGCGGATCTGCCCGATGACTCGGACGTCAGCGTTGAGCCGCCGGCTGCCCACCATGCGGTCCTCCAGCTCGCCCGCCAGCCAACCGTGCCCGCGGAGATGGCACCCCCGGAGCGCGGCCCGGAGGGAGCGCAAACCCCCGTTTGGATCACGTCACATTCACTTGCGAGGGCCTGGCGGGATGTTGATCGAGACGTCGCGAGCGCGCTCCAGATCGTGCAGAGATGCCTCGCGGACGAGCATCGGCTTCGGCTGCGTGACGTAGTTACTGCACACCTCGTAAGCGCCGTGTCATACCGGAGGCTCGGCGACCGTGATCGGGCGTCCCGGGAGCTGGAGGCCGCCCTCGCGCTCGCCGAGCCCGAGGGGCTGCGTCAGGTATTCGTCGAGGGTGGCAAGGGTGTACGGGTCCTGCTCACGGTGGGACTTCCGGTCGAGAGCCGATTCGCAGGATTCCGCGCCGAACTGCTTCAGCGTTTCGAACGGGCGATCGTCGCGCCGGCACTCGGGCCGTCTGTTGGCGAACTAACCCAAAGCGAGCAGGCGGTCCTCCGCTTCCTCCCGTCGCACATGACCAACGAGGAGATCGCCGCCGAACTCTATCTGTCTGTCAACACTGTAAAGACGCACCTGAGAGCGATCTATCGGAAGCTCGGCGTCCATAACCGTCGGACCGCCATTGCCGCTGCGAACCAATCCGGGCTCCTGTTATCCGACCCGGCAGACCGCCGTTGAGCAGGACCAAGCCGGTACAGACGGGGCAATCGAGGCGGGCGTACTCGCGGCCGTGCGGGGCGACCGACGCCCCGTAATGGGGGCCCCTCGCGCCCCACCCCCACAAGCCAGCGAAGAGCCACACATGGATCCACGGTCGGATAGATACAACGCG
>JBKOZJ010000108.1:0-17281 GCA_046725875.1 Actinomycetota bacterium | reverse complement strand
CGCACCTCGCCCACGATGATCCGGGACGGGCGCATCCGCAGTGCCTCCTTCACCAGCCGGCGCAGCCGCACCTCGCCGGTTCCTTCGAGGCTCGGTTGCCTGGTCTGCATCGCTACGACGTCAGGAAGGGGAAGGCGGAGCTCGAAGACTTCCTCGGCGGTGATCACTCGCTCCACTGCTGGAATCGCGGCGGCAAGACAATTCAGGAGCGTCGTCTTGCCCGCTTGAGTGCCGCCGGCGACGAGGATGTTGAGTCCGCTTACGACGGCCGCCTCGAGGAAATGTGCGACAGCGCTGGTCAACGTGCCAAGGCCGACCAGTTCGTCGAGGTGTACGGCACGGACCACAAACTTCCGGATGTTTACCGCAAGGTGCTGCCGAGTGATGTCAGGGATCACGACATGAAGGCGGCTGCCATCCGGCAAGCTGGCGTCGACGAACGGCGTGCTCAGGTCCACCCTTCGTCCCGAGGTCTTCAACATCCGCTCGACCAAGTCACGGACTGCCTCGATGGTCAAGATGGTGGTGGTCAGCTCGCTGCGACCATTCCTAGCGACGAAGACACGGCCAGGCTCGTTGATCCAGATTTCCTCCACGGCGGGATCGTCGAGGAAGCGCTGGAGCGGTCCGAACCCGGCTACAGCATCCATGACCATGCGGATCGCTTCGCCACGGTCGGCCAGCGTGGGGAGCCCGCCGCTGAGGCTGCGCTCGTCATAGTCGGCGACGACTTCCTCGACCAACCGGCGCACCGCGACTGGATCGGCTACCGGGTCGAGGCTACGGCGGCGGACAAGCTCGCGGACCTCGTCCTCAACGACCGCTTCCGCAGTCATGGTGGCTCCTCACGCTCTGTCGCTCGAGGCACCCCTGGCAGCTGCCTGGCTGCCGGCCCGCTCGCCCGTCTGCACTCGTTCTTCTACGACTACCTGTACATCTCCGCTTGCATGCTGTGACGATCTTGCGATCGCCCATTCTGGATCAGGGTGCTATCGATTGTGGGCGTTTTCGCGAAACTCGCGATGGAGTTCTTCGTAGCGGCCGCGCCCCCGGCGCCAAGAAAGATGCCTGCCGCAAGGGTCGCCGCGACCGCGGCGCGGACGCCGAAGCAAGGACGACTACTCGGGACGGGAGGAGTCGGTGGCTCTGCTGACGCAGACTCCGGAGACCTCATGCCAAGCTGCGTCGAGTGCTCGGCGGCATGTCGCGAGTGGCTCCCTGCGAACGCGTCGGCGAGCGCCTCCGCGGTCGGCCTGGCGGCCGGCTCGCGCCTTAGACAGGCTGCAACGGTCCGCCACAGCGCCGGCGGGATCTGCGGAATCACCCGCTCGCTGTGACGATCTCGCGCTGAGCCAACTACCTGATCCCCGGGTCGCTCGGCCACACAGGGCTCGTCCGGTGAGCCGAGACGTCGGCCGGGCCTCCCCGGTGCCTTCTCTGTGGTTCGTCCGGTGAGCGCCTCGTAGAGGACTGTGCCGAGCGAATAGACGTCCGCCGCCGGTGTTGGGTCACCGCCCGGCGCGACCTCCGGAGCGATATAGGCCAGCTGGCGTGACGGGTCGAGCGCGGGGTCGCATACGACTGCTGCTTGTGAGCTCCGCACACGTCGGAGGCTGGATGAGTCGGGGCTGGCAGTCCGCGCCAGCCGCGCCACAGCTCCCCCACCAACCCGGGAAACCACAATGCTCTCCGGGCAGACGCGCCCGTTCGTAGCTCCAGATGCATGAGTCGCACGAAGCTGGTTCGCGAGCTGGCACGCGATAGCCATCGCGTCATCGGTCGAAATCGGGCCACATCGAAGCAGCGCACGAAGACTGTGAGCCTGCGACTGCACGTCTCCGGACATACCGGACTCAGTGCCTGAAGCTGGCCGCGATGCCAGCTTCCGCTTGCGCGTAGGCGTCCGCGGCGCGCCGCAACAGGTCGCTGATGCCGCCGAGAGCCGCGTTGAGATCTCTAGCCGCGGACTGCCATTGCATCCACAGGGCATGAAACTCGGACGCCGCTGTGCCCGCCCATTCGCCGCCGATTGGCTCGATCTGTCCACGTAACTGCGCAAGGGTCCCGTCGATCTCGGTCGAACCACGGCCTACGGCTGCCGAGAGCGAGCCAAGCTGCTCAGGTGTAACTCGGATGCTGGCTGCCATGCCGCCTCCCCTCTCGATCTATTACGCCGGCCATCGACGGTACGGCGACATGGGAGCTCCGACTGGCAATCAACAGGGTCGAGATTTCTGGCCACTTCACCCACAGGTTGTCTGCCACCGCTACCGTCTGGCCGGCATCGCCTGCAGTCTCGAGTCGGCCGGAAGCGGTGGCAAATTCTCTGGAGCACGGCGTGCAAGTTCAAATGACACTGGTCGAGGGCAACGGGCGTTTCCGTGACATCGATCTTCGAATGCCGGCCGATACATCGTGGTCCGCGGTGGTGTCCGAACTCAGCGGAGGTGCGCCACCTGGAGTCGATGCGTACATCTGGGGCATCCGGCGGGACGATCCCTTCGGCAACTTCACATGGCAGCCCAAGGTCGAGCAGGTGCCACTGGACGCGGTCATGGGTGAGCCACCGCTGCTCGACGGCGCACTCGTCACCCTCGGTTCACAAGGATCGACGGACGGACATGGAACAACGCCGGCGCCAGCCGGCCAGAGGTGTATGTCCTCGAGAGTGCGCGAGGCAGTCCACTCCGCCGCGAGCAGTGCGAGATCCAATGGATGTCAGTCATATGCCGTTGCAGCAGACGGGAGAGGCCGGCTGGCGGTCAACATCCCGCCGCGTGTCCGCGGTCCCGGGAGCGAAGACCGGGTGGTGGAGCTTCCCACCCCGCCTGACGACCACAGGATGAGCGGCGGCTCGTGGATTACAGCCTTGGTCCCCGGGGCCGTCACTTTGCCGATAGCCATCGCATTCGGTGGGCGGATGCTGGTCTTCGCTGCCATTGCTCCGTTGTCCGCACTGCTAGTACTGCTCGCCGAACATCTCCGGGTTCGTCGGACCAAGCGCTGCGCTCATGCCAATCATCGAAAGGCACTCGAACGATGCCACGAGGCGCTTCTCAAGGCGCTCGCCGAGGAGGAGACCGAACGCCGTGGAGCGGCGCCCGGTCCCGGCGAGCTGTTGGGGGCCGCGCAGAGCCTCCGGGCGCCGCTGTGGCAGCGGCGTCGCGACGACCCCGATTTCACGCTTATCCGTATCGGCGTAGCCAACCTGCCTGCTCACGTTACGGTCACCGGCCCGCCGCCGCCGACACGCGTCCAAGCGCCCAGCGCGAACTCACTGATTGCCCGAGCGGTGCCGGCTGTGATCCGGCTATCAGACGTTAAGTCGCTGGGCGTCGTTGGTCCTCGACACGCGGTTCTCGGTATCGCTCGGTGGATGGCCGCCCAGCTTGCAGTGCTGCACCGGCCGGACGATCTCCGGATTGCGGTCACCGCTGAGCCCGAGAAGACAACGGATTGGCACTGGGTGCGCTGGCTCCCCCATGCGAGAAGCGGACGGAGCGTACCGCTGGTTACATCCGCGCGCGACCCGCAGGGAGTGGCCGGAGCGCTGGAAGGCAACGGCTCCGCGCACTCTATCCATCCTGCCGCGACTGTCGCGTTTCTGGACACTGCCGGCGCTGGACGCAACCTCTCGGGCGTATGCAAGCGGTCGGTCCACTTGCTAAGTGCTGGCTGGACCGAGAGTTCGCGTACGACAAGTGACAGCGAGGATAGGTACCGCATTGTCTTGGCGGACACGACGGCCGAGCTGCCAAATGACTGTGCAGCCGTGGTTCACATCAGTCCCGAGAGGCCTGATCGGGCCAGCCTCGCGGCGGACGGAGAGATGCCGATCCTTGACGTCGCGGCCGACCTGCTCCCGTTCGGAGCCGCGATCATCTGTGCGCGAATGCTGGCGCCGCTTTATCCGCAGGTCGCGAACGGACCGTTGGCTAGCATGGCGGTCGGTCCGGTCCGGCTCCCCGACCTGATCGGCCGATCCGGCCAGCTCGATGAGTCAGCAATCAGTGCTCGGTGGGCTGGGCAGGAAAGCAGCTTGGTAGCGACGGTCGGCCTGGCGGCGGCTGGACCCTACTCGATCGACTTGACCCGCGACGGTCCGCACATGCTCGTCGCGGGTACGACCGGGTCAGGGAAGTCGGAGTTTCTGCGCACGCTCGTGGCTAGCCTCGCCGCGTCCGCCCCTCCTGGAGTCGTCACCTTCATGCTGGTCGACTACAAGGGCGGGGCCGCATTCGCCGAATGTGCGGATCTCCCACACACAGTTGGCGTGCTGACCGATCTCGACGATAGGGCGACCGAACGCGCGCTTGCATCTCTCAACGCCGAACTGCGACGACGTGAGCGACTGTTCAGATCGGCCAGGGTCTCCGACCTCGCCACCTACCGGCTCTGCCGTGATCACATCGCGGGTCCTGGGAAATCTGCGCCCCATTCCCCTGGTGATCAGCTGCCGGCGCACGAGGAGGCACGTAACGAATGGGCGAGCGGGGGCGCGCCCGAGGAATTGCCCACGCTCCCACATCTCGTAATAGTCATCGACGAGTTCGCGACACTCGTCGAGGAGCTTCCAGACTTCATGACCGGACTGGTCTCGGTCGCTCGGCGCGGCCGCTCCCTCGGCATTCACCTCGTACTCGCGACTCAGCGGCCGGCCGGCGCCGTGAGCGCCGAGATCAAGGCGAACATGGCCCTCCGGATCTGTATGCGTGTCGCGGATCCGGGCGAGTCAACCGACATCGTCGGCACACCTGGTGCTGCGACGATTCCCGTGGATGCGGCCGGCGACGCGATCGGGCGGGTCGGCTCCCACCAACCGGTCCGATTCCGGGCCGCCCTCGTCAGTTGGTGCGGGGAGCCAGCGGGCAAGGACCGCGTCTTCGTCCGGACGACGACGTCCCTACCCCGGACCTGCCGACCAGGGACCACCATGGAGCGGTACCTACCGGACTCGCTCGGGGCGCCGACCGGGAAGCAGCGGCCACCAACTGATCTGCAGTTAATTGTGCACGCTCTTCGATCCGCTGCAGCGCGTAAGGATGCCAGGCCACCCGGGGCTCCCTGGCTCCCGCCACTGCCCCCGACCGTCACCCTGGACGAAGTCGACGACGAGCCGATCGCTGGCCGATTGCCGATCGGCGTGGTTGACATACCGGACGAGCAGCGCCGTGGCAACCTGGTCGTGGATCTCGCTGCAGGCCTTCACTGGCTCGTGATCGGCGCCCCGCGAACCGGCAAGACGACACTCCTGCGCACGCTGGTCGGCCAGTTCGCAGCGCGGCTCAGTCCGACGGCGGCTCACTGCTACATCATTGACTCCCCGGCCGGGAATTTGCGCGGGTGCGAGCAGCTCGAGCACTGCGGGACGATAACAACCAGCGCCAGTCCACACATCGTCGACCGATTGCTGACCCGACTCTCAGAAGAGATCGATCGCCGGCGACGACGGGATGCCGGCCGCCAGCGCCGGGAAGCCGGCGCCGACGCGGCGTGGATGCTCCTGCTGATCGACGACTGGGCGAGCTTCGCCGAGGCAAGCGAGCACGTCGGCGGTGGGAGACCGCTTGCCACGCTGCGTCACCTTCTAAAGGACGGTCCCGCGGCCGGACTCACGGTGGCCATCACCGGGGATCGGGATCTTCTGACGTCAAGAGTGGCATCGCTCATCTCGCAGCGGGTCGTCTTCGCACTCGCCGACCAGGGCGACCGGGTCCTCGCTGGGCTGCCCTCTCGGCATGCGCGCGCACGGCCAGCGACAACGGGCGAGAGTGCACAGCCAGGACGGGGCGAATTCGTCCCTGGCGGTCAGGAGGTCCAGATAGCAGTGCCGGCGTCGCCGCCCTCACCTGCGCGGTTGGCAGGGCCCACGACGCGGCAGGCATCCGAGGATGCAGGGTTGGCCGCGAGAGCGACATTGGACAGCTCAGGGCTCGCGTGTGCACCCGATACCCGCAAAACGATCAGAGCGGACCACCACCAACCCATTCGTCTGGTGCCAATCCCGAACTCGGTCAAAATCAAGGATCTGGCGCGAAGAGTTCCTGCCGAGGCTAAGCAGTCATCGTGGCTGCTGCTCGGCGCGGGCGGTGACGATGCCGGTCCAATCGGTATCGACTTGGCTGCACATGGTCGGTTCCTGTTCATCGGCGGCCCGCCCGCAAGCGGACGCAGTAGTGGCATGCAGATGGTCAGCTGGTGGGCACGCCATCGGGGTCTTGCGGTCGTGAGCATTGATCCGACCGCCGACTCGGTGGGCTCCATGCTCCGGCCGCCGTTGGGACGAGACGGCAACGGTAGGTTGAGGGAAGAAGTGCCACCGGGCAACATCAATGCAGCGCCGCCGGTGGCGGCCGCCGGCTATACAGATGCGGTTCTAGTTGCGGACGATGCCGAGGAGCTGCTCGGAACGCCAGGCGAGGCAGCCATCTACGAAATGGTGCGCGAGCCCCCACCAAACCTGGTGGGGGTTGTGATAGCTGGTTCGACGGATGCGTTCGCCGTCAGCTTCCGCCCGCTAGCAGCCTGCGTACGCCGTAGCCGGGCAGTCATTTTGCTTGGCCCATCCGCCCGGACCGACATCGAGCTTGTTGGCCGCCGAGTCGACCGCGATCCGAACCCGCCACCCGGGCGTGGCGTCCTCATCCTCGGCGGCACCGATACTCCGGTCCAGTTCGGCACTCCTTGGTCCGCGGCGGACGATGCCGCATCGGATCGAGCACCGTTTAGAGCACCGACACCTAGTCCTGGACAAGAAGGGAGATGAGTCAGTCGCCCATCACGGTCGGTGTCGGGCTGCCCTCGGCAACCGGGTTATGAGTTAACGGCCTGCCCAGCTCCTAAGTGCTGTCCGCCGGTCAGAAGGATTCGCCGCGGCGGAGGAGCGTGCGGACGACCCGCATGGCAACCGACAGGGTCGCCAAGTCGTACGTGTCGCCCGCAGCGATCTCGTCGAGCGTCTGCCTCGCCCGAGCCACCGCCGTCGCATTGTGCGCCGTCCACGCAGCGAACCGTTGCTCAGGTGTGGCGTTGGAATCGCCGAAGGCGAGCACGTCGAACGTGAGCGCGGCATGGGCGGCATAGAGATCGTCCCGCAGCGCCGCCCGTGCCATTGTCTTCCATCGGTCGGCTCGGGACAGCGCGTTGATCCGGTCGAGGATCCGGGCCATCGGCAGCCGGTCGGCGAGGTCGAAGTAGACCTCCGCAACCAGGGGCACCTGCCGCCCGGAGTCGCGGGCTACTTCGACGATGTCAAGCGCGGAGTACGCAGGCGTCATCGTCGCCGTCGCCGCAGCAAGGTCGGCCGGGATCCCACTCTCGATCAGCCTGTCCCGTTCCTTCTCGAAAACCGCGAGGTCGAGCCCGTGCACCAGCTTTGGCAGCAGGGCTACGACTTCGGCCACCCCGTCCCTGAACTGTGCGATCGCCTCCGCAATGGCAAGCGGCGGGCGCCGGTTGTGCAGGAACCACCGGACGCCGCGTTCCACCAGCCGGCGGCCGGCCAGTCGCATGGTTGTCTGCACGTGAGCGGGGACCTTGGTGTCGAGCGCCGCAATGGCATCCCAATGGTCGTCCATTCCGAAGACCGAGCGGGCTACGATGTGCGCTCGTACAATCTCCGGAGCTGAGCCACCGGTCTCCTCACGAAGCCGGTAGACAAACGACAGGCCGGCGCCGTTGACGACGGCGTTTACCAGTGAGGTCGTGATTATCTGGCGGCGCAGCGGATGCGCCTCGATCCGCTCGGCAAAGGTTGGGTCGTCTCGTAGCGCGGGCGGGAAGTACGCGTAGAGCATCGGTAGCAGCGCCGGGTCGTCCGGTAGGTCGCTGCCGATCAACTCCTCGGCCAAGCTGATTTTCGCGTATGCGAGCAGGACAGCGAGTTCGGGCGAAGTTAGGCCCTGGCCGTTCTGCTCCCGCTCCCTGATCTGACGGCCGGTAGGCAGGAACTCCAGGCTGCGGTCCAGCTCACCGTCCTGCTCCAGCCGGCGCATGAACCGTGCATGGACATGCAACATGGCCGGCGCCTGGGCGAGAGCGGTCGCCAAGGCCACGTTCTGGTCGTAGTTGTTCTGCAACACGAGATCCGCGACGTCGTTCGTCATCTCGGCGAGCAGGTCATTGCGGCGCTGCGCGGTCAACTCGCTCGCTCGGACCATCTCGTCGAGCAGAATCTTGATGTTGACCTCGTGGTCCGAGGTGTCGACGCCGGCCGAGTTGTCGATCGCATCGGTGTTGATCCGCCCACCGGCAAGCGCATACTCGACCCGGCCGAGCTGCGTGAAACCAAGGTTCCCACCTTCGCCGACGCACTTACAGCGCAAAGCCGAGCCATCTACCCGGACCGCATCGTTCGACTTGTCACCCACGTCCGCGTTGGACTGGGTGGACGCCTTCACGTAGGTGCCTATCCCGCCGTTCCACAGCACATCCACGGGTCCGCAAAGGATCGCACGGATGAGCTCCTGCGGCGTCATCTGCACCATTCCGAGCGAGCCCGACTGGGGCTGTGCCTCGGTCGGCGACTTCGGCACTTCCGTTGCGGGGCCATTCCCGAGACCCAGCCGCTCCCGCACCTGCGGGCTCACCGGGATCGACTTTGCCGAACGGGGATACACGCCGCCGCCAGGCGAAATGAGAGCCGCATTGTAGTCGGCCCACGACGACCGCGGCAGCTCGAAAAGGCGCCGCCGCTCGGTGTATGAGAGGGCTGCATTCGGGTCGGGGTCGAGGAAGATGTGCCGGTGGTCGAACGCGGCGACGAGCCGGATGTGCTCGGAGAGCAGCATGCCGTTCCCGAACACGTCCCCGGACATATCGCCGATGCCAACCGCGGTGACATCCTGCCGCTGACAGTCGATGCCCCTCTCCCGAAAATGGCGCTTCACAGACTCCCAGGCACCCCGTGCGGTGATGCCCATCTCCTTGTGGTCATAGCCCGCCGAGCCACCGGAGGCGAAGGCATCGCCGAGCCAGAACCCATACTCCTTGGCCACATCGTTGGCGATATCGGAGAAGCTTGCCGTGCCCTTGTCCGCCGCGACCACGAGATAGGTGTCGTCGCGGTCATGCCTGACTACCTGCGGAGGGTGGACGACGGTCCCGGAGACCAGGTTGTCGGTAAGGTCGAGTAGACCTCTGATGAGCATCCGGTAGCAAGCGATACCCTCAGCGAGCCAGGCCTCCCGCTCCGTCACCTTCGGCGGTCGCTTGACCACGAAGCCACCCTTCGCACCCACGGGCACGATCACCGAGTTCTTCACCATCTGCGCCTTGACCAGGCCGAGGATCTCGGTGCGGAAGTCCTCGCGGCGGTCGGACCACCTAATGCCGCCACGGGCGACCGGACCGAAACGCAGGTGCACGCCCTCCACACGCGGCGAATACACCCAGATCTCGTAGCGTGGCCGCGGCGCCGGCAGATCGGGCACCCGTCGCGGGTCGAGCTTGATCGAGATGTACGGCTTCATTAGGCCGTCGGTGTCCCGCTGAAAGAAGTTCGTTCGCAGCGTCGCTTGGATCACCGCAAGGAACCCACGGAGGATGCGGTCCTGGTCAAGACTTGACACCGCCTCCAGAGCTCCTTCGATCTCCTCGACGATCCCGGCGACCACCTCCACCCGACGGCCGTTCGGATCCGCGTCCACATCGACCGCGGGCTCGCCGGACCTGGCGTCGAGCGCAGGGTCGAGGCGGGCGGCGACCAGCTGCGCGAGCAGCCGCGCGATCCGCGGGTTCGACGTAAGTGCCTGTTCCATATAGTCCTGGCTGAACGTCGACCTGCATTGGCGCAGATACTTTGCGTACACGCGCAGCATCGTCGCCTCCGGCCAGGAGAGCCCGGCAAGGAGGACGAGCGCGTTGAAGCCGTCACTTTCCGCGTCGCCACGCCACACCGCCGCGAAGGCGTCCTGGAAGAGTTGCTTAACGTCGGCGCCGGATCTGCCTGCTTCGCCGGCGTCCGCGGGCGGCGCGGGCTGAGCCAACTTGCTCTCGTCGTAGCGCAGGCCGAAGTCGTAGATCCAGCTCGAGTTTCCGTCCTTCCGTACGACCCCATACGGTCGCTCGTCGACCACCTCAACGCCCATCCGCTGCAAGATCGGCAGCACACTGGTCAGGGACAGCGGCGAACCGATCTTGCAGATCTTGAACCGGCGTTCCCCGGGACGAGCGCCGGCCGGTTCGTAGAGGCTCATCGCCAACTCGTTCTCGGTGGTGAGATCCTCCAACCGGCGCAGGTCGACTACGGCCGTGCGGGCGGAGAAGTCCTCCTTGTAGGCCTCGGGGAAGGCGTGCTCATACCGGCGAGCCAGGTCGACCGATGCTTCCTCGCCGCACTGGTCGACCAGCGCCTCGGCAAAGTCGTCCTCCCATGACCTGATGGCGGCTGCGAGGCGCTCCTCGATACGGGCGGCGTCATAGTGGCGCGCGGCAGCCGGATCGACCCGTACAACGAAATGGACCCTGGCCAGAACGGAATCGGAGATCTGGGCGGTGTGATCCACGCCGATCCCACCCAGCTCCTCGCGAAGGATCTCCTCCATCGTGTCGAGAGCCGCCGTGGTGTAGCGGTCTCGAGGGAGATAAACCAGCGCGGAGATAAACCTGCCGTAGTCATCGCGCCGAAGGAACAGCCGCAGGCGCCGGCGCTCCTGCAGGTGCAAGACATTCGTCGCGATCGGCAGCAATTCGTCGACGGATATCTGGAAGAGCTCGTCCCTTGGGTAGCCGTCGAGCACTTGCCGCAATGCTTTGCCGCTGTAGCTCGCCCGCGGGAAACCCGCGCGGCTCAACACCTCGGCAGCCTTGCGGCGCACGACCGGGATGGTCATGACGCTCTCGACGTAGGCAGAGGTGCTGAACAGGCCCAGGAAGCGCCGCTCCCCGGTCACGGTCCCGTCCGGGGCGAACCCGCGGATGCCGATGTAGTCGAGGTAGGCCGGACGATGCACGGTTGCGCGGGAATTCGCCTTGGTGAGCGTGAGCATCCGCGGTTCCTTGGCCTTCGCCCGACCTTCTGGCGACAGTTCCCGGAACGATGTGGACAGCGGGCGGTCTGAGCGTAGGATGCCAAGCCCGGTGCCGGCCACCGACCGCAGGACGTCCTCGCCGCCTTCCACGTCGAGGACATACTCGCGGTAGCCGAGGAAGGTGAAGTGGTCGGCGGCAAGCCAGCGAAGCAGGTCGGCGACTTCACGCGCCTCCGCGGCGGCGACTAGCGGCGGAAGATCGGCGACCTCGGCCGCTAGGCGGACCGCCGTCTCCCGCATCTTCGGGTAGTCCTCCACCGCCTCCCTGACGTCGCGGAGCACCCGCTGCAGGTTCTGCGCGATCGCGGCCAGAACCTCCTGATCGGTCTCCCGGTCGATCTCGACGTGCATCCACGACTCAACCAGCGCATCTGCCGGCGCCCGGGCCGGGTCTGAGGTGTCGACGATCTCGGTGAGAGTGCCGCGGACATCGCGCCGGACAACAAGCTGCGGGTGGATGAGCGCGTGGATGCCCCTGCCAAGGCGGGCCACCTCCATCGTCACCGAATCGACGAGATAGGGCATATCGTCGGTGACGACCTCGACCACCGTGTGCGAACAGCTCCAGCCGTCCTCGGCGGTCGGGTTGTGGACCCGAACCCTTGCCGTGCCCTGCACCCGCTCAGTCGCCAGGCGGTAGTGCGACAGAGCCGCGCCGGCAAGGTCCCTCGGGTCGCGGCCGAGCAGCTCGTCCGGGTCGGCGTGCCGATAGTAGCGGCGAACGAGCAATGACAGGTCGCCGAGGAACGGTGCTGGTCCGGTCGCTGGACCGGCCTCGACGCCTCCGCCGTTGGACGCGATCTCAGCCGCTCGGTCAAGGAGGTCACTCTTCGCGCGGTCTTTCAGTGTCTCCGCGGATTCGCCGTCTCCCTGCGCGCTTCCCGCCTGGGCGCCCTTGCCCTGCATGGTCGTCAACTCCCTGCCCGCGCCGTTGCGGGCCATATCCACCTACACCGTATGCCGCCCCGCCGGAACACCGCTTACCATGCCCCGCCGGTCGCGAGCTGATTCCCGGCGCCGAGCCTGTCACAGGCGGTCGCGCAGCTCCCACAGCAGCGGGTAATAGCGCATCGACAGCCTTTTGTGCAGGTAGGGTGCACCGCTCGATCCGCCCGTCCCCGACTTGGCGCCGATCTGTCGTTCGACCATCATTACGTGTCGAGCCCGCCACATTGCGGACGCCTCGTCGTGGTCTAGCAGCGATTCGGCCAAGTCCCAGACGTCGCCGTACCCCTCCCGGTCGCGCGCCACGACAAGCAGCGAGTCGAGTATCTTCTCCTCCGTTCCCGCCGGTAGCCCGTAATCGGCGAGGACCTTGCAGAACGCTTCCCACAGCGTCGGTTCGGCGAGCCGGCGCTCCAGCCGCTCTCGCTCCGCGGGCCGCAGCCCGCGGAACCTGTCGATGAATGCCCGATTCTTCGCCCCCGAGATGAACTCGAGCTCACGAAACTGCACCGACTGGAAGCCACTAGCCGGAGCGAGCTTGGAACGAAAGACCAGGAAGTCCTGGGGTGTCATGGTCTCGAGGATGTTGATCTGCTCGATCAGCACCCGCTCGATCGCTCCCACGCGCTTCAGCAGATGCCGCGCCCACCAGAGCGTTCCGGCGAACATCGCGTCCCGGACCGACTCCAGCTCGTGCAACAGCTGCTTGAACCACAGTTCGTAAACCTGATGGATGGTGATGAAGAGCAGCTCGTCGTGGGCGGGCGGGCGGGAGAGCAGCCGCTGCTGGTCGAGGAGCTGGTCGAGCTGGAGGTAGGAGCCGTAGGTTAGCCGGCCACCTTCCTCGCCGAAACTTCGACCGCCGCTGGCTGCGCCAAGCGTTTCGTGATTCGCCCGATCCGGGTGCCCCGTCGGGCGGTCCGCGGCACGCCCGTACCCCGGCGACGACGCTGTCACGACCTCAGACTACCGGGCGTAAAGCGGCGGTAAGGGGGCGTGGAGCGCCAGCTCTCCGATGATGGGGCGTCAGCCCATGTGGGGGTAGCGGTAGTCGGTCGGCGGGACGAACGCCTCCTTGATCGAACGCGGACTCACCCAGCGGACGAGGTTGACCATCGAGCCGGCCTTGTCATTGGTGCCAGATGCCCGAGCGCCACCGAACGGCTGCTGGCCCACCACCGCACCCGTGGGCTTGTCGTTGATGTAGAAGTTGCCGGCCGCGAAGCGCAGGAGGTCGGTCGCCTGGGAGATCGCGCGGCGATCCTGGGCGATGATCGAGCCGGTCAGCCCATAAGGAGCGACTGACTCCATCTGGGCGAGAACACGTGCGTAGTCTCCGTCCTCGTACACATAGAGCCCGAGGATCGGCCCGAAGTACTCGGTCGTGAAGATCTCGTCGGTCGGGTCCGTTGATCCGAGGATGCTCGGCCGGACGAACCAGCCCTCCGTGTCGTCGCAGCTGCCGCCCGCCACCACCGAGACCTGGTCTACCCCCCGAGCCCGTTCCAGCGCGGCCCGGTGCTTCTCGTACGCCCGGTCGTCGATGACAGCGCCCATGAACAGCGAGAGATCGGCGCCTAGGTCCCCCATGGACAGCGACTCGGTCTGCGAGACCACGTCGTCTCGGATCCGCTCCCACACCGAGCGGGGCACGTAGGCGCGGGACGCGGCGGAGCATTTCTGCCCCTGATACTCGAACGCGCCGCGGATCATTGCCACTCGCAACACGTCAGGGTCAGCCGACGGGTGGGCGATGATGAAATCCTTGCCGCCGGTCTCGCCGACCAGTCGCGGATAGGTCCTATAGGTCGCGATGTGCTCGCCGACGGTACGCCACAGGTGCTGGAAGGTCGCGGTCGACCCGGTGAAATGAATGCCGGCGAGGTCCGGGTGAGAGAGCGCGGCCCTGGATACAGCCTCGCCATGGCCCGTAACCAAGTTGATCACACCAGGTGGCAGGCCGGCCGCCTCGAGCAACCGCATGATGAAGTGCGCGGAGAACTGCTGGGTCGTGGCCGGCTTCCAGACCACCGTGTTGCCCATCAGCGCCGGCGCGGTTGGGAGATTGCCCGCTATCGACGTGAAGTTGAACGGAGTGATCGCGAGCACGAAGCCCTCGAGCGGCCGGTGGTCCATCCGGTTCCACCCGCCGGGCGTAGAGATCGGCTGTTCGGCCAGGATCTGTCGGGCGAAGTGGACGTTGAACCGCCAGAAGTCGATCAGCTCGCAGGCGGCGTCGATCTCGGCCTGGAAGGGCGACTTCGACTGGCCGAGCACCGTCGCGGCGTTCAGGGTCGGCCGCCACGGTCCGGCCAGCAGGTCGGCGGCCTTCAAGAAGATCGCCGCCCGGTCATCGAACGAGAGCGAACGCCACGCCGGCGCCGCCTCGAGGGCGGCGTCGATCGCCGCCCGCCCGTCGTCCTCGGTGGCGTTCCCGAGCGTGCCAAGAACGGCGTACCGATTGTGCGGCTGGACGACGTCGATTCGCTCGCCACTGCCAAGCCGCTCGCTACCGCCGATCGTCATGGTGAGCTCCACCCGGTTGGTGGCGAGCTCCTTGATCCGCTCTTCGAGGGCGACCCGCTCCGGGCTGCCCGGGGCGTACGACTTCACCGGCTCGTTAACCGGCTGGGGCACTACGGTGACGGCATCCATGGCTGCGACATTAGCTGAGCCGAAGGAGGTCTGGTATCTCCTGGGCTGCGTACCACAGCAGTTCATGATCTTCGACGCTGTCGAGTTTGAACTGCGTGTCCTCGTCGGTCGCCATCGCCACCGACGCGGTCGCTGCGCCGGACTCTCGAACCGTCGCGGCCAGTGCACCGAGCGCGGCCCGGACGTCGGCGCGGGCGTCGGCACCGTCGACGTGGACCGAAGCGAAGCGGCGCACCGGTGTCGCCTCGACCAGTAGGACTGCTCCACGCTCGCCGGCGTCGCCCGGGTTCGACATGGGCTGCACGGCGGTGTCGGACACGTCGGCAGAGATGACCACACGCCGGGGCGGGCTGGACGGGTCATCGGCGAGCTTGCGCAGCGAGGACCGAGCCGCCTCGCTCATCGCCGCGTACTCCAGCTCGTCGAGATCGGCGTTCGTATACCACTCGCGGATCGCCGGGGTAACCGCGTACGCGACGTAAGCCGCCCCCACCTCACCCGCCGCCGCAATGCCGGCCAGGAGCGGGAGTGTGGCCGGGATGTAGACCCTCATCGGCCGACCGCCGCTTGGGTCAGCTCGTCGAGCGCGTCGGTCACGCATTGCGCCACAACATCAAGATCCGGCAGCGCGTCCCGGTCAGCGTTGAAGCCCATGCAGACGTTGCCAAGGTAGGAGGTCACTCCGATGCTGAGCGCCTGCCCCGGTGGCAGCGGGACGACGGGGTACGACTCGCGCAACTGCGCACCGGCGACGAAGCGTGGCTCCTGCGGTCCAGGCACGTTCGTGAGGACGAGGTTGTACGCCCGCCTGGACAGGCTGCCGACGACCCGGGTGCCGAGCGTGTGCAAGGTGGGTGGCGCGAATCCGGACAAGCCCGCGATCGCGTCGGCGCCCATTCGCTGCCCGCTCACGTTGTGGGCGCGCATCCGGAAGCCGACCTGGTGCAGCCGCACCACCGGGTCTGGCTCGCCGACCGGTAGGTCGACGAAGTACGAGGACACGCCACCGCCCTGTACGCTCACGGGCACCAGGGCCCGCAGGAACCGGCCACGATCGACGGCCTCGCCGCGGGACAGCAGCCAGGCGCGCAGCGCTCCGGTGACGACGGTGAGGACGACGTCGTTGATGGTGCTCGGCCGGCGGTCCGGCCGGTCTCTGATGCGCCGGTAGTCGTCGAGGCTCGTCATCACCGTGGCGAAGCGCCGATGCGGCCCGGTCGCGGTGTTGAGCGGGCTCGCCGGCGCCGGCTGGGCGGCCAGGCGGGTCGCGGTCCCGACGAGCGCACCGGCGCCACTCGCCGCCCGGCCCAGCCGCCCGAGGGCGCTGGTGAGGTCGGAGATCCCGGTACGAACGAGGCCTCCAGGACTCCGCCCGAGATCGGCGAGCGCGCCGGCCGTCAGCTCCGCCCAGGTCGGCTCGGGTGCCGGTCGCCAGGGCGGGGCGCCGTTCGGCTCTCTCGGTTGAGCGGTTCGGTCCAGCATGACCTGGAGCAGATCCACCGCGGTGACACCGTCGACCAGTGCCTGGTGAGTTTTGGTGACCAGTGCGAACTGACCGCCGGCCAACCCTTCCACCACGTACATCTCCCAAAGCGGGCGGTGCCGGTCGAGCGGCCTGCTCTGGATCCGGGCCACCAGCTCGAGCAGCTGCTCCCGGCTGCCAGGTCGCGGCAGGGCGGCCCGGCGGAGGTGGTACGAAAGGTCGAAGCGGGAGTCGTCCACCCACACCGGGTTCGCGAGGTTCGCCGGAACCGGACGGACTCGCTGCCGGAACCTGGGTACCAAGGCCAGCCGGTCGGCGACCAGCGCAGCGAGGCGATCGCAATCTGGTCCTCCGGCGGGGGTGTCGAAGATCGCGACGGTGCCTACGTGCATCGGCGCGGCCGAGCGCTCGACGTAGAGGAACGAGGCGTCCTGGGTGGTCAGCCGGTCGGCCACGGCGGTCTCCCCACCCTCCTCGCAGAAGCGGTTGCGGTCTCGGCCTGCCCGAGACGGCCGGCGCGGGAACCCTTATGGTCCCATGAACGATGTTGATGTGTGGTCACCGACTCCGCCGGTGACCTGCCGACCGAGGAGTCACCTCATGCCTTTGTTCCGTTGGCCGGCCCTCGCGGGAGTCGTACTCACCGCCGTTCTCCTGACCGGCTGCGGATCCGACGATGACACCGGGTCCACCCGGCCGGCCACGACGACCACCACCGCAACGTCCCCCGCGTCGTCGAACCCGGCCGACTCCCCCACCAACCAGAGCGGGACGACCATCGACGTCACGATCGCCGGAGGCCGGGTCACCCCAGATCCGAGCCGCAAGGTCGAGGTAAGTACCGGTGACGAGGTCCACATCACGGTCTCCAGCGACCAGGCCGACGGGGTGCACGTTCATGGATACGACATCGAGACCGAAGTAAGGGCCGGCGAAACCGCGCAAATCGACTTCACCGCCGACATCCCTGGTCAGTTCGAGGTCGAGGCGCACGAGTTGTCCGCGCCGCTCCTGTTCACCCTTGTCGTCCGGTGACCACCCACTCGACAACCGTTCTTGCGCACGGCATCGGAGGTCGGCAGGACCTGCCGATCTCCTTCACGCTGGTCCTCGTAGGCGCCGTCACCGCCCTGGTCGTGTCGTTCGGTGCGCTCGGTTGGCTGTGGCG
>JBKOZJ010000107.1:0-6940 GCA_046725875.1 Actinomycetota bacterium | reverse complement strand
TCCCCACTGCCGTGTGCGCGCTCAGCACGAAGGCGGGGATGAGCGGATTCGCACCCTCGCTCTCGTCCCAGGCGATCACGATCGCTAGCCGGCCCTGTTGATAGTCTGGGCCCGCGGTGATCTTCGGGATCCAGGCCGCTAGCCAGGCGTCCATGGTCGATGTTGAGCAGTCGTGCCCGTCGTTGCACAGGTCGGGGATCACGGTCGAGTAGGTCGGCAGTGTCCCATTGTTCACATCGCTAATCAGCGCCCCGCTCGCCGTTGTCCCCAGCGGCACATCCCACGTCCCGCAGTTGGCGAGGTTCGTGTAGTAAGCGGCCGGATTATGGCGAACGGCGTACGTCCCCGAATTCGTCTGCTGACAGTTAGACGTCATCGCCTCGGCATAGCCGCGCCATGACTTCCCCGCGACCTCTTGCTGGCGGAAGATGTTGTCCGCGCTGCTGAGGCAGGCACCGCCAGGACTGCAGTCGTTCGTCCAGGGCGTGAAGTTGTACGACGTCCCCGAAGTCGCGCTCATGTAGTTCGGCAGGCTGGGATGGCCGAGATGGCTGTAGTTCGTGGCGAGCCCGCACTGCGGCTTGATCGTGTTGGTGAGGTAAGGCGCGGCCGCATTGCCGACCACACTTGTCTCGTCGCGGTTCTCCTCCCAGATCACCATGACCTTGCTTGTCGTGCCAGCGGGGGCAAAGCCGCACAATGCGCCAGGCGCCGGTCCGCCAGCGCCGGTGCGGGTCGAGCTCAGGTTATCGATCGTGAGTGTTACGGGGGCGTTGGTGGCCGAGCTGGACAGATAGGTCCACAGACCGATGCCGCCGGCCACCTGCAGCGCACTGGTTGTGTCGGTCGCAGCCCTCTGCCAGCTTGTCGGCTCAGCCGCGCCATCGGCCCAGACCTTGGCCTGCAGCGTCGTCGGCGCTGTACCCACCGCTTGGAATCGCACGCGAAGCATCGTTCCCGGCGCATACGTGAGTCCTGGCACGGTCGTCTCACCGAGGATGGCTGTCTCGGTTCCGGTGGAGTTGGTCCGGGAGAGCGACAGGCCGACTCCGCCGTTTGAGAGGAGCCGTACCTTGGCGCGATAGCTGCCGGCACCGCTGATGGTGCGGCCAACCACGGCGAAGTAGATCCCGTTGCCCGTTCCGAGCTTGTCCGATGACACGGTGAGGGTCGTGTCCGAGTCGGCGCTCGACACGGCGTTGAGGTAGGCCTGTGGTCCGGCGCCCGCAGCTGGCAGGACGATCCTGCCCACGCTGCCGTTGACCGAGAAGTTGGTCGACCCTCCGCTTACGGTCCAGGCTCCGCCGAGGTCGGCGGTGCCGAGTCCGTTGCTGACAATCCGGCTGAACGTATCCGTCGCCAGCGCGGTAGGTGCGGCGGTCGGCGACACGATGTGGGTGACGCTGCCGGTGGCTCCGTCGTCATCGGTGACAGTCAGCTGAACCGAGTAGTCACCGGCGGCCGCGTAATTGTGCGCCGGGGTCTTGCCGATCCCCATCGTCTGGTCCCCGAAGTTCCAGGAATAGCTCACGATCGAGCCATCGGCGTCCGAGGACGCGGACGCATCGAATGTGCAGCTCAACGCGGTGCACGACGACGAGAACTCGGCGGCCGGCGGCTGGTTCGCCGGCGGGCTCGCCGGTGAAACTGTGTGGGTCACCGAATCGGTCGCACCGTCGTTGTCGGTGACGGTTAGGTGCACCGTGTAGTCGCCCGCGGTCGGGTAGCTGTGCGACGGCGTCTTGCCGGTGCCTGCCGTTCCGTCGCCGAAGTCCCAGGCATAACTCGCGATCGAACCATCCGGGTCCGACGACGCCGACGCGTCGAACGCGCAGGTCAAGAAGGTGCACGAGGAGGAGAATGAAGCCGTCGGTTCCTGGTTCGGCGGTGGCGCCCCGCTACCGGCGGCATAATGCGAGGCGACGCTGGCCGCGCTTAGCTCCGTTGGATAGACCGATACCTCGTCAATCGAGCCGGCGAAGTAGTTGCTGCTCGGACCGTCGGGCCAACCGCCGAGGTTGTCTCCGCCCGCTCGCCAATAGCCGCTGTAGCCCTGAGCGGAGGTCTGCGGGTCGCTGCCAACGGACGCACCGTCGATGTAGAGGTGCATCCCGGTGCCGCCCTGGGCGGCCACCATGTGGTGCCAAGCTCCGTCGTTGTAGCTGTTGGGCGACGTGATCGTGTTGGGGAAGCCGGTCCAGACGCCGAAGACGATCTGGCCGCTATTGGTCATGTAGACATGCCGGTCGTAGCTGGAGCTCAGCCCCGTGCCGGTATTGCCGAATCCGATGAGCTTGCCGCCACTCGTCGTGGTGGTCTTGAACCACAGCTCTTCCGAATAGACCGTGGGGTTGTCAAAGGTCGCCTGGGAGTAGACGCCTCCGGCGGAGCCGTTCAGGCTGACCGATGTGTTCGAGGTACCGGTGATCGCGGGGGGCTGCGAGTAGGTGACACCCGAGTCGGTGTAAGTGCCCGGGCTCAGGGCCGCCGAAGCGTCGGCAGCGGTGGTGCCGCCTGCCTCGCCGAGCCGCCAGTAGAAGCTTGGGTCGTCGCCATAGACGGCGGCTCCGTAGGAGTCGGCCGGCGCAGGTGGGATCGGGCTGGTCCGGCCGGAGTCGACGTAGTGGTCGGAAATGGTCGCGGCGGATAGCGCCGACGAGTAGACGGCGACGTCATCGATCGCTCCCGACAGATAATTGCTGGCCGGCTGCGACGGCCAACCATTCAGGTTGTCGCCGCCGATCCGCCAGTAGCCGACATAGTTTTCGCCGCTCGTCGTACCAGTGTCCTGGCCGACCCGGAGTGCGTCGACGTACAGCGAGATGCCGCCCGACGGGCTGAGGGTAGCGACGATGTGGTGCCACTGGTTGTCGTTGTACGTCGCGGCACTGCCTACGGTCCGCACCCCGCCCGGGTAAGCGCCGAACCAGATATGGCCGTCGTTATCCATATAGATGTGCCGGTCGTACTGCGAGCTCAGGCCCGAGTTGGTGTTGCCGTAGCCCACGATCTTGCCGCCTGTAGTACTCGCGGTCTTCACCCAGGCCTCGATGCTGAAGCTGGGCGGTGGCGGCGTGATGGACCGGGTCGCGGCCAGGCCGCTCGAACCGTCGAAGGTAGATGCGGTGTTAGCGTCGCCGATAACGGCGCCGGCGGTCCCGCGGGTCACCCCGCCGCTCACGGTTGCGTCATTGAAGCCGGCGGAGTCATAAGCCGTGGTGCCGCTGCCTTCGCCAAGGCGCCAGTAGTAAGTCGCGTCGTCATCGAGGACGTCGGTGGCATAGGTGCTCAGCGTCGCGTTGGAGATGGTCACCGGCGCCGATGTTGCGCTGGTGAGAACGTTCCCGAACGGGTCGGTCACCCTTACTCGATAGGTATGGGTCGATCCTGGCGCCAGGCCAGTGTCGATGAACCCCGTTGGTTGCAGGGTCCAGAAGCGTGAGGTGGCGTCGAACCCGCCGACCGGAGTGTTCCCGCCGTCACGCAGCACGTCGTAATGGAGCTTGGCGTTGTCATAGTCCCAGGTTTGGGTCCAGGCGACCCGGGCCGAGCCGGGCGCGAGCGAGATCGCACTCGGCGTGAGCGAGGAGGAGGGGCGCGGACCCATGCGGTTAGGCGCTAGCTGACTGACGGCGAACCGCACCAGGCCCTGCTGGGCAGTCCCGTTGACGGTGGGGAACTCGCCGCCGATCGCCACATAGTTGTTGTTTCCCGCGAGGGCCCAGCCGGCTTGGTACTGCCCCGTGTATGAACCGATCCCGAAGGTGGGATACCAGTCAAGCAGGGACGGCGCGGGGACGCCGTTGTAGTTCCATCCGTAGGTGTCTGGACCGGTGTTGGTGCCGGTCGGGTACGCAGTGGTCGCAAGCGCGTGGTGCCAGACGCGGGGCTCGGTGTCGGGAAATGCGCCGATCGGTGAGCAGTCGTGCTGGTGTGAGACGTTGTAGACGACCTGGCCGATAGGGTATGCGTCATAGGTGTCGCCGTGACAGTCGGTCAGCCAGTTGATCTCACCCGTTGTCGGGTTCGCCGCGAAGACCCCCTCGAAGCTAGCGCCAGGTCCGAAGGCATAACCAACGCCGTAGATTTGGGTTCCATCGGTACGCAGCCCGGTGATAGCGCCATTCGCACCGGCGTCCTGAATCGTCGCATTCGCTGCCCACGGCAGCGTCGCTCCGGTGGTCGCGTTGAGCGAGCCCATGCCGTAGGCGGAGCCGCCGTTCAGTGTGGTGAACCGGCCGCCCGCGATTACCCGACTGCCATCCGGTGCCAAGACCATGGTCCAGACAAGGTCGTTGGCGGTTGGGGTCCATGCGATGTTGCCACCGGTGCTCGCGGTGACAGCCGCGAGCCTGGTCCTGGTAGAGCCGTTGACGCTGAAGAAGTTACCGCCGACATAGACGGTCGAATTCGTCGCCGCGATACCCCGAACCTGACCCGAGACGGACGGGTTGAAGGAGGTCACAAGAGCGCCCGTCGCGGTATCAAAGGCGGCCAGGTGATTGTGAGTTGCTCCGTCGGCGGTGGTGAAGTCACCCCCGACGTAGACCCGCGAGCCATCTGGCGAAGCCATGATCACTAGGCCCTGGGCGTTGAGCGAATGGTTGAACGTTGTGAGGAGGCTGCCGGTGGTGATGTTGTAAGCAAGGATGTTGTTCCGCACGACCTCTTGCGCGCTTCCCGGTGATGTCCCCGGCGGCCTGGCCCGGGTGAAGCTGCCGGTGGCATAGACCACGTTCCCAACCAGCACCTGGCTCCATACGACGCCATTGATCTGCCAGGTGGGCAAGGCGTCGGCGCTCACCGTCGCCGGCGTCCCTGACGGAGGAGCGGTATCGGCGCGGGCTGGACCGACGGCCGACACCGCGGTGAGCGCCGCGGCCAGCAGCGCCAGCGCTGCGACGAGAATCAACCAACTACGGTTGCGGTGCGATAAACAGCTCACCACTGGACTTCTCCCCACCCGAAAGCCCCCCATCAGGCCCAGTCCAGTGCAGCCTAACGGCTGCGGGGCAGCCTGGATAGCAATGTCAACGACTCTTAATATCGCCTCCGCGTCCATCTGGCGGAGTCCCGCCAGCAGACATCGAAGAGCCTGGTCGGACCGTAGGGAGGCCGATGAGACCACCACCTTCCCGACATCGACGCGCCCCGGTCATCGCCCGATCGTAGCTACGACTGATCGGAGCCCTTCCACGGCCTGACGCGGTCCGGCCACGCCACATCGAACTCGTGCTGCAGTGCGCGAATCAGGCTTCCGCCGGCGATGACGAGCTGGACGGGGACGGTGCCGCCGGGGCGGACTAGACGCGACCGGCGGCATCCCAAGCGCGGCGTGACGACCCCTCAGCGATCTTTGGGGGGAGGTTCGCGCTTCGCAGTTTCCGTAGGCGCTTCAGCTTCGCTCGCGTCCGCCTGCGGGGGACCGAAGACCCGGGTCAAAATCTCCTGCACCGAGTCCTGTGCGGAATCATGATGACTGCTGGCCACCGGAGGGTCGGACACTGGATCCCCGACCGTCGGCGCGGCTGCATGGTCACCGTTGGGGTCGGGCTGCCCCCGATCTTCACGCCCGGCCTGGCCCCGCTCAGGGCTCTTCGGATTCGCGGGGGCACGCAGCGAGCCCGCCGGAGCCGGCAGTACGAGCGTCGGCGGCTCGCCTTCGTCGTTAGGCGACGATGCCTGGTGGCTCCCGCTGCCATTCGGCTGGGTGGGCCGCCCACCGACGGACGACACCTCAGCGGTCGGGATGTCAGGCTGACCTTGGGACGGAGGACGCGGACCAGGCGTCGCATCATGCGGCAACTCGTTGTCCGCGTTCGGGGCTGGCGCTGAGCTGCCGTACCGCGACCTCGGGTCGGAGGGCTGAGAACGCATCTCAGACGTTTCGTCCGTGCTGGGATGCAGCGACGACCTGAGCCTCCGGTCGGGTGCCTGATACTCGGCGGCATCGTGCTCGTCCACCCGGCCGACACCTCGGTCCAGAATGGCCTCTAGATCGATTGTGGACGCGGCTTCACGCTCGGCGCGGCGCCTGGCGAAAAGGCCAAGCCGCGCCGGCCTGGCAGGAGCTGGCGCCGGGCCGGAAACCGGTGCCGGCACAGGTAGGGGCGGTATACGTTCGACAGGTATTTCCTTCGGCCGGCGGCGGGCCGATGAAGTCCGACTGGTGGCGCGAAGGAATGCCACAACGGCGGCGAAGAGCCCGCCGACCGCGAGGCCGACCACCGTGTTTCGCACCAGGCCAGTCGACTCAGGCTGGTTCGGATCGGCCTCGTCGATGAAGGTGATCCCGTCGTCGGCGGGCGAAATTCTTAGGTCGTTTTCTTTGGTCTCCAGATCATCCAGGCCCGCACTGAGTGACCTGTACCTGGCACCATCCAACGAGACTTGGTCCAGCTCTTCCTGTATCTCCTCCCGCTTCCGGTCGATGGCGGTTTGTATATCATTCCGCTGCGTCCTGATCTGCCTTGCCGTTAGGCTCTGGTATGCGGTGACCACCGCGTTTGCGATCGTTGCGGCGTCCCGCATGCTCTCCGCCGATGCGGTCACGGAGACGATCGCGCCATCAGGATTCGACTTCGTCTTGACTACGCTTCGAAGGTGGGCCAATGAATAGGAGCGGCCGCCGTCGCCCTCGATGATGTCGGCAGCCCTGCGGAGAACCGCCGCCGACTGCGCAAACGCGGCCCGCTGTGCGGTGTAACTGATGAAGCTGGTGTCCGTCGACACGTTCTGGTCTAGGTAAACGCTGCCTCTCGGATCGGTCACCGCGAACCGCGCAGTTGCTGAGGATGTATTGAACACAAAGGCAGTTAGGGCCGCCGTGGCAACGCCGAACATCACGACGATGAAGAAGGAGGACCAACGGTAGAGCCAAAAAGCCTCCATGAGCGAGGTCTCTGGGACATCGGAGGCCGGGGTCGGGTTGTCGATTGTC